>JAPOYZ010000444.1 GCA_026706325.1 Candidatus Aminicenantota bacterium | reverse complement strand
GAGCGTGGGCGGACAGCCCATCGACGTGGAGGACGCCGCCGTCGTGACGTTTCGCATGCGCGGTGGGTTGGTGGGCACGCTCAACGCCGGCTACTACCTGGACCGCTTCTACCAGAATCAGATCCGTCTCTGGGGTTCCAAGGGCTGGATGCACCTGGACCTGCCCTCGGGCGAGCCTCTGAAATGGTACTCGACCCACCCGGACGCTCCGCGGGGAGTCCAGCTCTTCTATTATCAGGACGACCCGAACCTCTACGGCACCCTGATCCAGGCCGCGGTGGACTTCGCCCGTGGCCAAGCCCCGCCCCCGATGACCGCTGAGGAGTGCCTGCATCTAATGCGAGTAATTTTCGCGGGCTACCGGTCCGCCGAAACCGGCCGAACCCAGGATCTGGGAGCGACTTTCTTGTCGCCGAAAAGGGGGGGTAGGGGGGACGGAGTCCACTCTACACTTGCCTCGAACCATATCGCATAGCGGCAACAAAAGAGCAGGCGGCAAGAAATCCGCCTGTCCCAGTGGGCGGCTAGAATGTCGCCCCCCCAGCGCGACCCACGTTACAATGCAGAGATTGGGAGTGGTGGACGATCGCCGATTCTGCGGCTTCCTCCGGAGCGTCCCCACTGGAGCCGACCATGTCTCATCGGACGACACATCGGGGATGGTCCGCCGTCAAAGCCTCGAGGCGGAAAGGCCGTGCAGCCAACCGGTGGAACCAACTGACGCGGACCGGAGGAGACGACCGCCCGCGACTTCGGTGCGCCGTGCGACCATGGCCAAGGTCCGGCGTGGGAAGTCACGCCGGCAGGCGGGTGCGGGTCGGCCTTTCGCCGGTTCGCAGCCAGTGGATGATGTCCTCCGTCTGCATCACGTAGCCCCAGACCCGGCCGAAGAGGATCTGCACCGCCTCGGCGCTGCCGGCGTCGAATCCGGCGCAGGCGTCGGCGGCCATGATGACGTGGAAACCCCGGTCCGCGGCGTCGATGGCCGTGGCCAGAACGCACTGGTCGGTCGCCAGGCCGGTCAGGACCAGCGTCTCCACCTTCATGTTGCGAAGGAGCAGATCCATGGGCGAGCTGTGGAAGGCGCTGCTCGTGTTCTTGTCCAGGACCAGCTCTCCCCGGCGGGGCGCCACTTCGTCCAGGATCTCATGTCCCGAGTCCCCGCGGACCGCCATGTGTCCCGACGATCCGTCTCCCGCAGAGTGCGCGACCTCCTCGCGTCCCCGGCGCCGGACGATGAGATCGGGGCCGCCCGGTAGAAAGGCGCCGTGGCGTGTGTAGACCACCGGCCGGTCGAGTTCCCTGAAGACGGCGAGCAGCCTCCGGATGTTGGCCACCATCCGCTCCGCTTGAATCGAGAAATCCCGGAAGACCGGACTGCCTCCGGCTCTTACGGTGTGAGCCAGATCGCCTTCGCTGTCCAAGGCGTAGTGCTGAACGTCGATCACCCCCAAGGCGCACGAATTCCGGCGAATGGGGAGTTCGAAACCGAACCCCGCCTGAGGCCAGTCCCGATCGTCGACGAGTGTGATCTTTTTTCCGGCCAAGAACGCCTCCGGAGGAGGTTTCTTATACCAGACGCAGCCAAGGGGTTGAAGGAACGGATTCGACGTTGATTCCGGCAAAAGACCGGCCGGAGTCGAAACTGGCGACGAAGCCCTCCTGAAGGTCTGCTACAATCCCCCGCAGTTGGGCCGTCCCCATGAGAACCGGCGGGCTCGGCCTGAAAGGAGGACTTCGGCGATGGGACATAGGAATGGTTTCGGCCTGAGCGCTGCGCTGCTGTTCGGACTCTCGGCTTTGCCGCCCGTTGCGGCGCAGGACAGCGTGTTCCCGGACAAGAACCTCGAGGCGGCGGTCCGGACCCAGGTGTTCGAGAAGCGGAACACCGAGGAACCTCTGAACAAGGAGGACGCCACCAAGGTCTACGTCCTGAAAGCCAAGGGCAAGGAGATCAAGGATCTCACCGGCCTCGAATTCTGCATCAATCTGGGCGAGGTCGACCTCTCCGACAACCAGATCGCCGACATCGGTCCCGTCAAGGCGCTGGAGAACCTGCAATCCCCGGAGCTCTCCGGCAACCGGATCGCCGCCCTCTCTCCGCTGGCCGAACTCACCAGGCTCCAATACCTGGGATTGTCACGGAACCAGGTCGCCGACGTCACGCCCCTGGCCAAGCTGACCAATCTCAACGCCCTCTACCTGGCCGGCAACCAGATCACCGACATCTCCCCATTGAAGGATCTTCAGAAGGTCTGGTCACTCTATCTGGGGGGAAATCCACTTCGGAACATGAGTGTCCTGGGCGGGTTGCGCTGGGTCTCGACGCTCGATCTGCGGGAGTGCGGTCTCAGCGACGTCTCCCCGCTCAAGGGCCTGAAGGAATTGAGCATGCTCTTCCTTGAGGACAACAAGATCGCCGACCTCGGCCCCTTGGTGGAGATGGTTCGGGAAGATGCCGAAGGCGAGAAGAGCTTCGCCCCGTTCCTGCGCCTCTACCTGAAAGGGAACCCGCTCAGCGACACGGCCAAAGACCAGCAGCTCACCGCTCTGCAGAAGTGGGGTGTCCGGATCAATCCCGCCAACTGAGTCCGGATCGGCGGACCTGAGGGGTCAGAGCTCGGTCAGTTCCCCCAACCTCCCATTGCTGTCCCCCAGAGACTCGGGTTGGAGTCCGACCCGGTCCAGTATGGAGAGGTAGAGGTTGGTCATGGGAGTCTCGTCGGCGTAACGAAGGTGTCGGCCCGGATGCAGCTTGCCGTTCCCATGCCCGGCCACCAGCACCGGCAGATCGTTATGCGTGTGCGCGTTGCCGTCGGACAGGCCGCTTCCATAGACGATGATGGAGTGGTCCAGCAGTGAGCCGTCGCCGTCCGGCGTGGAGCGAAGCCGGTCCACGAAGTAGGCGAACTGCTCGATGTGATACTGGTTGATCCTGGTGATGTCCCTGATCTTGTCCTCATTCCCCTGGTGGTGGGTCAAGCCGTGGTGGGCGCCGGTGACCCCGATTTCCCGGTAGGTCCGATTGCTTCCCTCCATGCCGTACATGAAGGTGATGATGCGGGTCATGTCGGTCTGGAAGGCCAGCACCTGCAGGTCGTACATCAACCGGACGTGCTCGGCATAGTCGATGGGGATCCCCGCCGGCCGGTCCAGACTGGGCGGGGCCACCTGAACCTCGTTCTCGGCCCGCTCGATTCTCTTCTCGATCTCACGGACGGCGTGCAGGTACTCGTCCAGCTTTCTCCGATCCGTGGGCCCCAGGTGGCTCTTCAACTGCTGCGTGTCTTCCCGCACGAAATCCAGGATGCTCCTGCGGTAGCGCCGTTGCTTGGCCTGGTAGGCGGGATCCGTGTTCCGGTCCGCGGCGCCAAAGAGCCGTTCGAAGACCAGCCGCGGATTCACCTCGGGAGGCAGGGGGCTGGTCTCGCCGCGCCAGGCGATGCTGTTGCTGTAGGCGCAACTGTAGCCGCTGTCACAGTTCCCGGCCATGCGGCCGTGTTCGACGCCCAGTTCCCGCGAAGGGAACCGGGTCCGGTCGCCGATGGCTTGC
>JAPOYZ010000080.1 GCA_026706325.1 Candidatus Aminicenantota bacterium | reverse complement strand
GAGCTTGGGTTCCGGCAGCCGCATCTGGCAGGTGGACACCCGGTCCCAATTCCGACCGCGCAAGGGCTTCTTCGGCGCAGCCTGTTCCCCACTGGTCCGGGACGGGGCCGTTTTCGTCCATGTGGGCGCCCAAGGCGCCGGCGTCGTGGCGTTCGACGCCGACACGGGACGCCCCCTCTGGAAGGCCACCGACGACGAGGCGGGCTACTCCTCGCCCGTGCACGCCTTCATCGGGGGCAGGCCGTGGATCGTCTCCTTCACCCGAAACGGCGTGGTCTCCATCGACCCGGCCAACGGAAGAGTCGGCTTCCGAGTGCGCTGGCGGTCGCGAAGCCGGGCTTCGGTCAATGCGGCCGCTCCCCTCATCGTCGGCGACCAGATCTTCGTGTCGGCCAGCTACAGCACCGGCGCCCTGCTGCTGGATGCCGCCGGAGAGGCGCCCGAAAAGATCTGGACTTCCAACGACGCCCTCAGCAACCACTATGCCACCAGCGTCTACCGGGACGGCTATCTCTACGGTTTTCACGGCCGCCAGGAGTACGGTCCCAGCCTGCGTTGCGTCGAGTGGAAAACGGGACAGGTCAAGTGGAATCAGGGCGGGTTGCGTGCCGGGACCGTCACTCTGGCCGGCGACCGGCTCTTGGTTCTGACCGAGCGGGGTGAATTGATCCTGGCCGCGGCCGATCCCAAGGGATTCCGGGTGATCTCGCGCGCCAAGGTTCTGGATGGCACGGTGCGTGCCTATCCGGCCCTGGCCCGGGGCCGCCTCTATGCCCGAAACGAGACGGCGCTGGTCTGTGTCGACTTGAGAAAATGAGATGGAGCGGCGCCGCCCGGCTGGAATGCGGGCGGCGGAAAGAGTAGCCTGGAATGACCTGCTTTCGACACGACCCAATGGGAGGATAAGACAATGGTGAAGCCGATCGAGCGAAGGAGTTTCCTGAAGAGTTCCGCCGGTGTGGTGGCTACGGCCGCCGTGGGCACCGGTTCCGCCGCCGGCCTCCTGTCCCGGGCCGACGCCAACGACACCATCCGGGCGGGAGTGGTGGGACTCCGAGGACGGGGGAGGTCTCACATCAAGGGTTTCGCCGGATTGCCCAAGGTGGAAGTCGCGGCGTTGTGCGACGTGGACGAAAACATCATGGCCGAGCGTGCCTCCGACCTGGAAGAGTTGACGGGGCGGAAGGCCCGGACCTACACCGACATGCGCCGCTTGCTGGAGGCAAAGGACATCGACGTGGTGGGATTCGCCACACCCAACCACTGGCACGCCCTGGGCGGGATCTGGGCCTGCCAGGCGGGCAAGGACGCGTACGTGGAGAAGCCCTGCTCCCACAACATCTGGGAAGGCCGGAAGCTGGTGGAAGCGGCCCGCCGTTATGGCCGGATCGTCCAGCACGGCACCCAGTCCCGGTCCAGCGCCGGTGTTCGCGAGGGAATCCGGAAGCTCCGGGAAGGCGTGATCGGGGACGTCTACATGGCCAAGGGACTCTGCTACAAGTGGAGGAACACCATCGGCCACACCCCGGAAGAGCCGGTTCCCAACGGCGTCCACTACGACCTGTGGCTGGGTCCCGCTCCCCAGCGTCCCTACAGCCGCAACCGGTTTCACTACAACTGGCACTGGCACTGGGACTACGGCAACGGTGACATCGGGAACCAGGGCGTGCACGAGATGGACATGGCGCGTTGGGGGCTGGGAGTCGGCTTGCCCACCCGGGTCCAGTCATCCGGCGGCCACTACATGTTCGACGACGACCAGGAGACGCCAAACTGCCAGTTGGCCACTTTCGAGTACCCGGACCAGAAAAAGCAACTGGTCTTCGAGGTGCGCCACTGGATCACCAATCATGAAGCCGGCCTCGGCAAAGGCGAGTCCAACGAGGTGGGGGTCCTCTTCTTCGGCTCCGAGGGCTACATGGTCATGCAGGGCGGCAAGGGTTACCGCACCTACCTGGGACGGAAACGGGAACCGGGACCAGCCCGAGAGGAAGGGGGCAACAATTTCGCCAACTTCATCCAGGCCGTCCGCTCCCGCCGGCCGGAGGACCTCAACGCCGAGATCGAGGAGGGCCACCTCTCTTCGGCGCTCTGTCACCTGGCGAACATGGCCTATCGCACCGGCCGGACGCTGGATTTCGATCCGGAGACCGAGACTGTCCGGGGCGACGGCGAGGCCAGCACCCTGCTGACGCGCGATTACCGGGCCCCCTTCGTGGTCCCCGAAGTGGTCTGAGTCCCCTGGAACTGAAGAGGGTCCGCCGGAGGCCGGTGGACCCTGTCGTGGGCGGTTAGCTCAGCTGGGAGAGCACCTCCCTTACAAGGAGGAGGCCGGCAGTTCGAACCTGCCACCGCCCACCAGCCCCCCGCCGTTCACGATTCCGCAGACTTCCGGTTCAACTCTTTCGATCGGGCCGTCGCCGCCGCCACCGCGCTCATGAGCGCGGACCGGAGGCCCCGGTCTTCCAGCTCCCTCAATGCCGCCGCGGTGGTGCCGCCCGGCGTCGTCACCCGATCCCTGAGCACCGCCGGATGCTCGCCGCTTTCCTGCACCTGCATGGCCGCCCCCAGCACGGTCTGGACGGCCAGCTTCATAGCCACCTCCCGGGGAAGGCCCATGTGGACCCCGCCGTCGCAGAGCGCCTCGATGACGGTGTAGACGTAGGCCGGACCGCTGCCGCTGAGTCCGGTGACGGCGTCCAGGAGCTTCTCCTCCACACGGACCACATTTCCCACCGCCCCGAAAAGGGTCTCGGCTACCTGGTAGTGTTCTTCGGTCGCCGGATCACAACCGGCGATGGCGCTGGCCGCGGCATCCACGGTGGCAGCGATGTTCGGCATGACCCGGATAACCGGGTTGTTCTTCCCCAGAAGGTCTCGAATGCGGGTGCTCTCGACTCCGGCCAGGATCGAGATGACGAGTTGACCGGCACGCAGGGAACCGCGAATGCCGGCGGCCACTTGGGGAAGGATCTGAGGCTTGACCGCCAGCATGATGACGTCGGCTCCGGCGACATGGGGACCCGGGTCGGCGTCGACATTCACGCCATGCCGGGACCGGAGCGTTTCCAGAAGGCCGGGCAGGATGTCGATCACGGTGACCCTGCGGGCCGGCGCCAGTCCGGACTGGATGATCCCCCGGAGTAGAGCCGCTCCCATGTTTCCGCCACCGATCAGGAGAACGCTTTTTTCCTGCATGGGAAACTTTGCGTTTGGAGGATATCATGAGCGACTCACGGAGATTCCGGATCCGCGGAGGCGGGGCATCACGTCGCCGTAGTAAACTGGGCCGGACAACCGCAGGTCGGAAGATGGAGAATCAATACGAACGCTGGGCCAGGATCTCCCTGAGCGGAGAGTTCTTCCCCCGGGAAGACGCGATGGAGATCCTGACCGATCCCGCCGTCGACATCCTCCGCTTGGCGGCGGCGGCCGGCGACGTGCGGATGGCCCGCTTCGGGCGCAAGGTGAAGGTCCACCAGATCAACAACATCAAGAATGGACTCTGCCCGGAGGACTGCGGCTACTGCGCCCAGTCCAAGATCTCCCAGGCCCCGCTGC
>JAPOYZ010000001.1 GCA_026706325.1 Candidatus Aminicenantota bacterium | reverse complement strand
CGGGCGCGAAGCATTCGCGGATGAAACTGGCCATCCCTTCAAGTCAACGTGTCGAGCGCATTCAGTAGACGAAGAACCTCCTCCCGGGTGTTGAAGGCGGCTACGGAAATCCGCAGTGCTGGCCGCTCGGGCTGGTACTTGACTACGATTCCCTGCTCCAGCAGATCGTCAATGAGTCGTCGTAAACCCGTCTGCCCCAAATCCTTCAACTCCAGGGCTACGAGACCCGCGGCGAGACCCGGCTTCATGGGAGTAACGATCCGGACCGAGGGGAAAGTCTCCAATTCACCGAAAAGAAACTGGACCAGTTCCTGGACCTGCCGCTCGATCCGGCCGGGACCCAGCGCCTCCACGATCTCCAGCGCTCGGCCCAGGCCGATTCGGAGGGCGTAGTTGTGGGTTCCCAGTTCGGACCGCAAGGCGGCCGTCACCGGCGGCGAGGGATCTCCCGGCTTCAACCAGGTACTGGCATCGGGGATGAAATCGGGGCGAAACTCAGTGAGCCGATCCGGCGAGACCCAGAGAAACCCGACGCCCAGCGGTCCCAGCAGCCACTTGTGGCCCGACGCGATGTAGTAGTCGCAGCCCAGTGCCGGTAAATTCACCGGGAACTGTCCCACTGCCTGGGCGCCGTCCAGCATCAGCGGAACTCCCTGCGTACGGGCAAGATCCGCTGCTTCCCGGGCGGGCAGCCTCCGGCCGTCCAGTGTGGAGACCTGACTGAGACAGACCAGCCGCGCCCGGCCCGTCAGGGCCGCTTCCAAGCCGCTGAGGAGAGCATCGTCTCCTTCTTCCGCCGGAAAGGCTTTGACATTTACGCCCCAATACCGCTCCAGCGACCGGCAAGCATCCTGCGTGCTGACGTGCTCCGCCGAAGAGACCACGATCTCGTCCCCGGCCTGCCAGTCCACGCTCCGCAACACCCGTTGCATGGCTTGGCTGGTGTTCGAGGTCCAGGCCAGATGCTCCGGCCGGGCTCCCAGAAAATCGGCTAGTTGGCGCCGGACCCGCTGCTCCTGATCCAGCAGAACACCGGTCACGCTCGGCGAGGCCGAGCCGTGACGGCTCTGATAGGCCATCGTCTCGGCGACCACCTTGAGCACCGAATCCGGAGTCGGTCCGTAGGAGCCGGTCTGGAAATAGGCGAGCCGCCGTGTCAGAGGCAGATCTTCACGGAGCTGCCGGAAACACAAGGGGGCTTGGGTCACGCCGTTTTGACCTTGTCGCCGCCTCGGGCCAGGGTGTGGACCGCATCCCACAGATTCAGACGCTCGATGCTGTCCGCCCGATAGACGCCCACCTCGTCTGCCCCGGCGGCCAAGGCCGCATCTGCACCCTGCTGAAGCAGATCCGGTGTCACCAGCTTGGGAGGTCCCCAGCAGACCAGTTGGGCCACCAGGGGGACGCGGCCGGCCAAGGCCCGGACAGCCGCGCGCGTGTCCTCGAAGATGTGAGCCAGGTTCCCGGTGAGGTGACGGATGTGGATCTCGTCCACCAGACCCTCCTCGACCCAGGCCGGCCAATCCTGAAGGCGCTTCCAGGCCGTCTCCGGATTGGAGGCCACCGCCGCCGTCAGGGACACCTTCCGCTCCAGGGCGTCCAGCTTCTGCCGCAGCTCCTGCACGAAGCGGGTGACGTACCGGCCACGGAACAGCGCCCAGTCTCGATCGTGATTGGACAGGATCATTGGGTCCCGACCCGTCTCCCGGCGATAGTCCTCGACAATGGGCTTCTCGTAGCCGTAGACCAACACCCCGTGCTCGTCCACCTGCCCCGGAACCGACTCGATCTGGAATTCCAGTTGGACGCCGTCCACTTTGTAGTTCCGGGCCATTTCCAGAAACGGCTGCTGCTCGTCGAGGCGGGCTTCCCGCGTCCCGTAGCTGAGGACCACCGATCCCGAAACGTCGAAGCAGGTCTTTCCGTCCTGGCGCCGCATCCAGAGCTCGGGATGGTCGTTGGCGAACCGGGTCAGGCGCCATTCGGGCAGCCGGGTGCCGCTCTGGTAGTCGATGCCGCTCATTCCCGTGTAACCCACGGCGTTGTAGGGGTGGACCTCGATTCCTCTTTGATGAGCCTCCTCCAGCAGGAATGAGAGGGGGTCCCAGCCATGAACGGAGTAGAATCCCGGCACCACGGCCAGGATGTCCGCCGGATCGTGTCCTCCGCGGCCGTGGTCAAAACGGAGGCACATCTCCCGGCCCGGGGTATAGCCGGGAATGAAACGATTCACTCCGGCTTCGGCGCATTGATCCAGAAAGTCGCAGACCATCTCCCGGTTTCCCTCGGTGGGAAACACACCGTTGTATCCGCCGATACCGCCCCAGATGGTCAACCGTTTCGACATAGGCTCTCTTTCCAATCACCTCGCGTTTGGACTCCGCATACCTTGTTCTCAAGGAACGATTCGGATGCAGCGAGTCATGATGACACCGGCAAGTGGACCCGGCTAGAGGTGAACCCGAGTCTGTGTGTCCCCCGGAGACCGATTTTTGTAGGCCCCTGACCGGCCAAGGGGGATCTGGCGGGAGTCGTCCTTTGGCAGCACGCTCGTCGCTACCTGGCCCGGTCACCTCCTTGTCTCCGAACCGAAGGCAGAAAGCGTAGAATGCCTAGTCAAATAGCCGGCAAGTTCGCCGACAGATAATTCCATTATCTGAGAGGTAGAGATGAAGTGGCTGGATATCCTACAACGCATCGAAACGGGAGAAGATCCGAACACCGAGTTCAAACGTGGTGTCGGAGATCTGTCGGCAATCGGTAAGGCCATATGTGCATTCGCGAACGGAGACGGGGGACTTATCGTCCTGGGCGTCGATGACTCGGGAACGATCGTCGGAGTCAATGAAGATCCGGACGCTTTGCAGGAACGGCTCACCAGCTTTCTCCACACGGGTTGCAGCAAGCCGGTTACTGGAGTGTGTGGTTTCCAGGCGACGGCGAGCGGGCGCGTGCACTGGGTCCACGTGCGTCGTCACCAGCGCGGATACGACCCCTTCAGCTACAGCGGACGATTCTGGATCCGGCGAGGACGAGCCAGCGTCGCGCCCTCACCGTCTGAACTGCAAGAGTTGTTGAATACCTTCGGTCTGGTTTTCACCGAGAACCAGGTCGTACCCACAGCGACGGTCCAGGACCTCGACCTGGATGCGTTCCATTCGTTCATGCGCGCACAAGGTAAGGACACCGAAGAAGAGCCTCAGCCGGAAATTGAAAGCGACCTGCACAATGCCGGTGTGGCAGAGGATTTCGACGGAGCAGTTCGACCCACCCTCTACGGCTTGATGGCGTTTGGAAAGAATCCGCAGGCGCACCCGCATACGACCAATCTGTTCATCCAGTGTGCGGCCTACAAGGGGAAGGATCGCGGTTCCGACGTGGTTCTGGTGGGAGAGTCAAAGGGCAGGCTCGTCGAGCAGGTCCGCCGAACTGGTGATTGGGTTCGAAGCCTTGGGTGGAGAGAGCGCTATCACGACTTTATTCGTGAGGACATACCCATCATTCCGAACAACATACTTCGGGAAGTGCTGGTGAACGCCGTCATCCATAGAGACTACGCCATCACGGGATCCA
>JAPOYZ010000615.1 GCA_026706325.1 Candidatus Aminicenantota bacterium | reverse complement strand
CGCCTGGTTGTCCCGCGTGGGCACGGCGCCTCGATAATACAAGCGAGCCCGGTAGCTTCTGTACACGTCCGTTCCGGGATCCGGGGGGAACAGTTCCTCCAGGGGGATCAGGTCCTGGTCCTGGCCGGTGAGTCTCCAGCGGGCCGAGCCCCACTTCCACTGCTCGGGCCGTTGGACCAATCCGGCCCGCACGGCATTGAGTTCCACGTACAGGACGGCGTCCTGCACGGCTTCGAGTCCCAATAGCTCCGAGCTCTTGAACCGGTCAGCCCAAAAACGGCCACGCTGTCCGAACGTGGGGTTGAACCACGTGGCATACAACCCGCCCACGTTCGCCATCAGTTTAGAAACGTCAAAGAGACGCTCATTGAACGACTTCCATTCGGCGTCGGTCCAAATGCCGGTCTTGTCTTCGGCCTTTCCTCCATAAAGCTTGTGGGCGCTCTCCTTCAACTCCTTTCGGGACAAGGGGCGGAGTTTCTCGAAATGGACGACGAAGTGGAAGTGATTTCCCATGATCTGGAAAGCGGCCAGTCGACACCGGTAGGCGTTGACGTAGAACAAGATCATGTCCAGGAGTTTCTGACGGGCTAGCGGATCTTCGAAGGGGAACCAATCGGGCGAGCCGGCGACACGATTGGTGATGTGGTAGAAGGCGGCGTCCGGGCTCTTGTGTCGTGCGGTTCGGGCCATGGCTACGGTCCTCGGTCAAGCGGACTCGAAGGGGAGACGTTTCGCGTCCCTGATGAAAACAACGACTCAGAACCAAGAACGGCGAAGAAAATTTGAGAAAACCGGCAATTCTCGGGATTCCCGAAGTGACCACCTGCGTCCTCCTGGAAGCGAAACAGCGTAGGGAGTCAGCACCCTTGTGGCCTCCATAAACGCATAAACGAGACTGTCCCTTTCTTTGTTTTTTCTTTTTTTGTTCGGGGGACCTGGACGCCATGCCCGACTGGAGCCGGAGCTTGGCCGATTATCTGGCCATGCGGCAGACCGGCGGGTAGGCAACTCGGAACTTCAGCGAATGGTCTGAAACTCGGGCGAGAGGAAAAGGGCCCAGAGCAGGTCTTCCACCCCTTCCGCGTCCAGTGCTCCCCCGGGCCGGGGAATCCCCAACAGGGAGAGGGCCAGCTTCCGCTCCGAACCGGATGGATCCCGCGCCAGGCAGTAGCGGTAGAGCCAGGTGACCAGCTCGTCCGCCGACCCGGCGCTCGGAGCCCGGACAACGGGAGGGTCGCCCTCTTCCCGGACCAGGCGGTCCCGGTCCGGCTCACGGTCGAAAACGAAGAAACGGACGCTGGGGTGGATGTCGCTCCCCAGGCTCTCCTCGTCCACACCCACGACGGCCCGGAAACGAGTGAATCCCCTGCCGTCCAGAGGAAAGACCAGCTCACCGGGTAGTCCGGTGACGAGCGCCTCGGAATATGTATGGGGAGTCCTGTCGGCGACCGTCCGGGTCGTCCCGTCCTCCGCCGTGATTCGCCGGGTCGTCCGCTCAACGAATCGGACGGGACGTTCCTCGAAGCCTCCTTCACCCTGGATTCGGTGAAGCGGCGTCACTCCCTCCGGACCCGCGAGCTCGGCGTCAGCCCAAGCCACTCGCACCCGCGAGGGATCGTAGGAATCCATATCCACCGCCAGAAGCCGCAACTCGCGGAAACCTTCGATGTCGACGTCGACCTCCACCTTGCCCCATCTGACGTTCCCGCTGTCGAAACGATTCCGGGGCGCCGGCCGGAGCTGCCCGGCCAATCTGGCGGCTCCCCGGCGGATCAGCCGGTTCAACTCGTCTCCAAACGAGAGCTCCAGGGCCTGCAGGGTGCTGGATTCGTGGTTGCGCGCCGTCACCACCTGGTCCCGTATGGGACGTCCCAGTGACCGGGTCAGGGGGCTTGACTTGAATCTCCAGGCACGGCTGGGACGGCCCGGGTCGCCCGACGCCGAGCTCAGGATCTTCCACTCGCCGGTCACCGATGAGACACCGTCCAGGAACTGCTCCGCGGTCAGGCGTCTGGGCACCGGTCCGCCAAAAGCCGAGGCCGCCCCTTCCATCGGCGGGTCCTGGACCGGCGGCATCTGGTAGGTCCGGGACGTCAGGATCTGAATCAGCAGCCGTCGGAGGTCGTGGCCGTTCTCCACGAAGTCCCAGGCCAGCCAGTCCAGGAGATCGGGGGACCAGGCGGCGCTTTCCGGATCGTCCATGGCCGGGACCAGACCGCGGCCCAGCAGGCGGTCCCAGATGCGGGTCACCAGGGTACGGGCGAAGCGGCCGTTGCGTGGCGAGGTGAAGAGCGCCGCTGCCTGCCGCCGCCGGTGCTCCAGGCCGCCGGCGGAAATCTCCCCCAACTCGGGAAAGATGAACCGGGGGGACGCCGTCCGTCCCAGCGGGGCGTCGCAGCGCACCAGTTCCAGCTCCTCCTCGGCGAAGAGACTGGCGAGGCCGTAGCTATCGGACAACTTCCAGCGGTCCACGAAGCTGTCGTGGCAGGAGGCGCACTTCAGATTGACACCCAGGAAGACGTGGGCGCTGTTTTGCGCCGCCTGCATGGATCGTCTCTGGCTGGCGCTGATCTCGCCCCGCCAGTTGACCCCGACCAGGAACCCCCGGGGATCGCCCTCGGCAGCCGGGTTCAGGAGCGACTGCACCAGACGGTCGTAGGGCAGATTCTCCTGCGGGGCCTCCTGCAACCATTCCGACACGGATTCGCGCTCCCCGTGGTAGCGGACTCCTTCGTCGTTTCGCAGGAGGTCGTTCCAGTAGCTCATCCAGTGCTCGGCATAGCGGTCCGAATCCTCCAGCAACGCTCGGATCCGCCGTTCCCGCTTGTCTTCATTCTCTTCCCAGAGGAAGCTCTCGATTTCCCCGGGAGAAGGCAGGAGCCCCCACAGATCCAGGTAGACCCGCCTCAGGAAGACCCGGTCCGAGACCGGCCGGGGAAAGGGTTTCCCCTGAGCCGAGAGGACCGCGGCTACGAAGCGGTCGATGGGATTGGTGAGGTGCGCCGGCCCTTCCGGGATCCGGGGCCAACGGGGCGCGAGCCGGGGCGTTGCCGCCGGAGGCGGCTGATCGGTGGGCCACCTCGCTCCCTGGTCGATCCAACGCCGCAGGAGAGCCAGTTCCCGGGAGGTCAAGGGTTCTTTCCGGAAGGGCATCCGGGGTTCCTGGATTCCGCTGACCCGTCGGAAAAGGAGGCTGTCCCCACTGGATCCGGGGACCAGGGCCGGTCCGCTGACGCCCCCCTTCAAGACGTCGGTCAGGGTCTGGAGAGAGAGCCCGCCCTGCAGCAACCGGGCATTGTGGCAGGAGTGGCACCGGTCATGGAGGAGGGACTGGACCTGGATGGCATCTTCGGACGATCCGGACCGGCCCATGGACGGGAACTGGATCAAGCAGGCCACGGCCAGGACGACGACACCGCAAGGCCAGTTTCCGATTCGCGTCCTTGAAGTCTGCATATCTCGGGATGAGTCTACACCTCCCGCCGGGTTTATTGGATAGGCCCGATCGCTGCCGGGAGGAACTGCTATGCGCTCCCGTGCGAGACCCGTTCCAGGCTGCGGGTCAGCGACTGCTCCAGG
>JAPOYZ010000141.1 GCA_026706325.1 Candidatus Aminicenantota bacterium | reverse complement strand
CCCTCAGCAAGGACCGCGGCAGGACGTGGGAGAAGTACAACAGGTTCGAGTATTCGTACCAGGCATACCGGAAGGATCCGAAACGGCCGGTGATCGTCGAAGAAGGGCTGACGACCGGGAACGGAACCGTCGTCCTGTTTCTCACCCATGTGGACAACGGTCGGAGCCGGAGCGGATTCATGAGGAGTCTTGACCACGGCGCCTCCTGGATCGACTACGAACCTCTCGACGGAGATTTCGTCGGGTATCCCTGCGCGGTGGGCGTGGCGGGAGACACCAACTTCGTCCTGTACGACATCAGCAAAGGCCCCCACGTCCTGTACGTCAGCACCGACGACGGAGAAAGCTGGGACCGGAGAAGCACACTGCCACTGGACGACGACAAGTGGTACGGCGCCATGTGCATCATGGAGGACGGCCGATTGCTGGCAGGCGCCTACACCGAGAAGGATGAACACCATCTCTACTACTGCATCAGCGGGGACCAGGGAAGAACCTGGACCGAGCAGCGGCGCGCCTGGCTGGACAAGAAGGTCCGGGATCCCGAACTGGCCTATCTGGGAGGGAAATACTACCTGCATGGAAGGTCGGGACAATACGGCGAGGGGAAGGACCGCTTCGTCCTCTACCAGTCCGACGACGGCGTCAACTGGGGAAGCGGGATCATCGTCAGCGGCGACCCGAGGCACGCCGACGGGTACAGCCACAACTGCGTCATCAATCAGTATGACGACAACGTTCCCAACGAACTGATGGTGCAATACAGCATCGTCTACGACGGCCTCGACACCAACACGCACGTGTTCTTCATCAAGCCGGATTCCGGGAAGTAATGGGAGCGGGGGTTTGTAACCCCCGATTCCGGTTCGCTGGTGAAGAGGGGGACAAGGATGTCCCCCCTCCTACCGGAACCGAAACGCGTAGAGGCGGGCGCGCCGCTGCAGGCGAAAGCTGAGCCGGACCGGTTTTCCGGCCAGGTCGGAGAGTCGCGCTTCGGATTTCCAGCGTACCGTCCCCCGAAGGAAATCCCCGATCAGGGGCTCGCAATCCTCTTGGCCGAGACCCGGGACCGGGGCGCCGTCCAGCCCCAGGACGCCGACCCGGATCCGGCCGCCGGCTCCGCAATCGGCGTTCAGTTGCAGATGCCGGCCCGAGAAGATCAGCGGCTTCGTGACCAGGTGGCCAACGGCCGAATCCGCCGCCTGGGCGACGATCCGGTGCCGCAGGAACCTGACCCGCCCGACGCCTCCCATGCCGGGCGCCCGCTTGACCTGTTCGTGGCCGACGTCGAAGCCGCCGTAGTACATCCAGATCTCTTCCCTGCGGGGAATCATTCCCACGCCCATGTAGACCATGCGGCTGTCGAAGTCCCCTTCCCTGCCGGGACTCAGAAAGGGACTCCGGTCGGGCCTCTGCCAACGCATGCTGTCCCGGCTGGTGGCGATCTGAATCTCCAGGTTGTCCGTGTCGTGGTAGTAGGCCGCCGGGAACAGCAGATAGACCCCGTCGGCGAACGGGTAGGGCTGGGCCGCCGAATTGTAGAGGTCCATCCCGGGCGGATCGTCCCGGTCGGGCGCCAGGACACGCTCCGGCCGCGGGAAGTCCCCGAAGGTCTCGCTCTCGGTGCGGCCGATACAGCGGATGGCTCCGCCCTTGAAGCGGGGATACTGGTTGTCACGGACGAAACAGACGTATTTTCGCAGCCGGGAGTCGTAGTAGCAGACGTTGCAGGTGTCCGTGTACCAGTCCATCAGAGGACCGGGCCCCTTGGTCCAATGGATGCCGTCCGGTGACGACGCTCCTTCGATGGTGGGGCCCAGCCATGCCCGGGACCCTCCCCGCAGCGGAAGGGTCATCCGGTGCCCGTATCCGCGCTTCTTGTCACGTTCCCCAAAGACACACTTGTACCGTTGGCCCGGTCCGGTGGACGGATCCAGGAATACGCCGCCTTCATGCTGGACGGTGAGGACGATGTTGTTTTGCCGGTTGCCCTGAAACGAGGTGACCCCGCAGGGGGGCTTGTCCCAGTGGACGCCGTCCTCCGACTCGGCGTAGCAGAGCCGGCTGACCTCGGCCGGATCGCCCAGGGCGCGGCCCGAGTACCACATCCGAGCCCGGCCACCCTCGTCCCCCACCGTGACCCAGGCCCAAACGCCGTTCTGGTCCGTCGGAACGTCGGGCGAAACCACTCGGACGTGGTCGGCCCGGGCGGGGGTGACGCTGAGCCGGACGCCTTCTTTCCGGTCCACGAAGTGATCGTCCCAGAGCAACTGGGGACGGTGGCCGACAGCCAGCGCCGATTGGGCATGAGAGGACCGTGAGACCAGCGCCGCGCCACCGATCCCGGTCCCAAGGAAGACCCGGCGATTCACCCGCGATACCATGTCACCGATCCCTTTCTTCATTGACGAGCCGGAATCGGGGGTTACAAACCCCCGCTCCTATCCTCACCAGTTCGTGATGGAGCCGTCGGGACGCCGATTCAAGGGGGCGCCTGCCATCGGCTCCGTGACTTCGGCCACCAGCTTCAGGGGTTTCGTATCGACCACGACACCCAGGCCCGGCCGGTCGGTGGGCCAGAGTTTTCCCTCCCGGAAGTCGTAGCTCACCGGCAGGTGGGCCAGATCCTTTTTCCGGCTGCCCCGCATCTCCGTCAGGACGGGCCCCGGAAAGGCGTTGCAGGCGTGCACCAGGGCGGCGGTGGCAATCGGACCGGTGAAATGGGGGATCAGCCCGACGTAATGGGTCTCGCAAAGGACCGCGATCTTCATGAACTCGGTGATGCCGCCGGCATTGGGGAGGGAGACTCTCGAATAGTCGATGAGCCGTTCCTCGATCAGCTCGTTGATGTCCCAGCGGTCGCCGAACTGCTCGCCCACGGCGATGGGCACCTTCACCTGAGGGCGCAACTGCCGGTAGACTCCCGGATTCTCGCTGCGGATCAGGTCTTCGACGAAGTAGGGCTCCAGGTCCTCGATGAGGGTGGAGAGCCGGATGGCGTCGGGCATGTCCAGACGCGTGTGGTAGTCGACGGCCCAATCGCCGTTGGGGCCGACCCCTTTTCGCACCTCGACGCAGAGCTTGTAGGTGTCGCGAACGGATTGGCGAGGGTTGTACTGGTCACCCGAACCCCGAGTGCTGGTTCTGAAGGCCCGAAAACCGGCGTCCATGCAGGCGCGGGCTGCATCCCGTGTCGTCTTGTAGCCCCCGAATCCCGTCGAATAACACTCGATGTGCTTCCGAACCGGACCTCCAAGCAGGTGGTAGACGGGGACGCCGAGAGCCTTGCCCCGGATGTCCCAGAGCGCCAGGTCCAGTGCCCCCAGAGCATGGATCTTCTCCCGTCCGGGGGGATAGAAGTGGCCCCGGTACATGAGCTGCCACAGATGCTCGATTCGGGCCGGGTTCTCTCCGATGAGCAGGCCGGCGCACTGGCGGATGGTGTCCGCCGAGCCCCCTTCGCCCACCCCTACGATGCCCTGGTTGGTTTCGACGAGAGAAACGTGGGCGCTCTGATTGAACATGACGCGGGAGGGGGCCTCATAGAAGCGAATCCGGGTGATCCGCATCTCCGACAGGGCCTGATGCGCCTCTGCTTGAGCGTCCTTGGCC
>JAPOYZ010000151.1 GCA_026706325.1 Candidatus Aminicenantota bacterium | reverse complement strand
GTTTGTGAAACGAAAGAAGGCGCCCTCCCAAGGGGTGCCCCTACTTCATCCTGGTGAATGGATGTGCCATGCTGAGGGTGGAGGATCAACATGAAGACTGGCGCCAGCGCGGAATTGACTCCAAAACAAGTACAGTCGGCGAGAAATTTTTCCTACCGATGGGACCGGTGGGGGCGGCGCTCCTTCCTGGCGGCTGCGGCGGCCTCGGTTCCCGTCCTGGGCCGGGAATATGGACCCTCGGCGCCGCCGGTCCGCTATCCCGACCCCGACATCGTGGTGTTGGACCCGCGCTTCGCCCGCTACAAGTTGGGGAATACCCCCATCCAGCGTCTATACACCGGAACCCTCTGGGCGGAGGGGCCCGCGTGGAGCGGGGTGGGGCGCTACCTGGTCTGGAGCGACATTCCCAACAACCGCCAACTGCGCTGGCTGGACGAGGACGGACACGTGAGCGTCTTCCGGTCCCCCTCGGGCAACAGCAACGGGAACACGTTCGACTACCAGGGGCGCCAGATCTCCTGCGAGCACGGCACCCGGAGGGTGGTCCGATACGAGCCGGACGGCACGGCCACGGTGCTGGCCGGCGAGTGGGAAGGGAAGCCGCTCAACGCACCCAACGACGCGGTGGTGCATCCGGACGACGGCGCCATCTGGTTCACCGATCCGGGATACGGCAGCCTCATGAACTATGAGGGGCACAAGGGAACCCTCCACATCAAGGAAGCCGTCTACCGGATCGATGCCGTGAGCGGCCGGATGGACATGGTGACCGACGAGATCTTCAAGCCCAACGGGATCTGCTTCTCTCCGGATTACAAGAAGCTCTATGTGGCCGACACCGGCGCCTCCCACTACCCGGAGGCACCCAAGAACATCAAGGTCTGGGACATCGTCGACGGGAAACGCCTCTCCGGCGGCCGTGAGTTCACCTCCATGGAGCTGAATGGCAAGGCGGGATTCGCAGACGGAATTCGGGCGGACGTGGACGGCAACATCTGGGCCAGCGCCGGCTGGGTCGGAGACGGCTACGATGGAGTCCACATCTTCGCGCCGGACGGAGAACGCATCGGGCAGATCCGCCTCCCCGAGATTTGCGGCAACGTCTGCTTCGGCGGCCGGAAACGGAACCGCCTCTTCATGACCGCCAGCCAATCCCTCTACGCCGTCTACGTGGAAACCCAGGGCGCCCATATCTCCTGACGGCCGGAACTCAATGCCGACGGTTCGGGTCGACCGGGAGCCGCCTTTCAAGCTCTCCATCATCTTCTCAGAGGGAGCGGACGTCCGCCGAGTCTCTCAGTCCATCGCCGATGAAATTGACGGCCAGCACCGTCAGCGCGATGGCGGCCCCGGGCGCCATCCAGAGCCAGGGCATTCCGGCCAGGACCGTGGGAGATTGGGCCTCGTTGAGCATCCCGCCCCAACTCGGTGTGGGAGGGGGAACTCCCAGGCCCAGAAAGCTGAGGGCCGCCTCCAGCAGGATGGCGTTGGCGAACCCGAACGTGGCGATGACGCTCAATGGACCCACGGTGTTGGGCAGGATGTGCCGTAGGATGACGCGGGCGTGGCCGTTGCCCAGGGAGCGGGCGGCCACGATGAACTCCTTCTCCCGGAGCACCAGGACCTCTCCCCGCACGACTCGGCAGGTGCTGGACCAGCCCAGCAGCCCGATGACCAGGGTGACCGAGGCGAGACTGGGACCCAGGAGGGACACGAACAGCATCACCATGAGCAGGACCGGGATGCTCATCATGACTTCCGTGGCCCTCATGACGGCCTGATCGACGGGACCGCCCGAATATCCCGCCAGCGCTCCCAGCAGCGAGCCGATCAGCGTCGAGAGGGCGACCGCCAGGATTCCCACGGTCAGCGAGGTGCGGCTGCCGTGGATCACGCGGCTCCAGACGTCCCGTCCGATCAGATCCGTCCCCAGCCAATGGACCGCGCCGGGCGCCTGGTTGAGATGCTCGAGTTCCGTGTGGAAGGGGTCGTGCCGGCCCACCCAGGGAGCCAGAAGGGCGGCCAGGATGATGACTCCCAGGAAAACCGCACCTCCGCAGGCGAGCCGATGGCGGAGGAATCGCGCCCAGGGTCCGGGACCCCGGCGGGTTCTCGCCGGTCTCTGTTCGTCTCGGGTCAGATCCATGTCTTCTGCTTCTGTGTGAGACGGACTCTGGGGTCGGCGACGGCGTAGGCGATGTCGGCTGCGAGAGTGCTGATCAGGACTCCGATCCCCACCACCAGGACCACTCCCATGAGCATGGAGGGGTCGCGGTCCGCAGCCGCCCGGACGGCCATGAATCCCATCCCCGGCCAGGCGAAGACCTGTTCCGTGATCACCGCTCCCACCACCAACTCCGGCAGCAGGAATCCCAGAACGCTGATGATGGGGATGAGGGCGTTCCGCAGGACGTGGCGCAGGAAGACGACCCGCCGGGACAATCCCTTGCCGCGGGCCGTGGTCACGTGGTCCTCACGCAGGACCTCCAGCAGGCTGCTCCGGGTGTGGCGCATCAGCAATGCCGCGTTCCGCAGTCCCAGGACCGTGGCCGGCAGCAGCAGGTGCCGAATCTGATCGGCCAGGTTGGGGACGGCGCCCAGGGTCGCCATCCCGCCCGTCGGAAGCAGCCGCAGATGGACGCCGAACAGGTAGATGGCCAGCAGGCCCAGGAAAAAGGTCGGGGTCGAGATCAGGAGCATGGTGAGGGAACTGAGGGCGTAGTCTAGCCGCGAGTGTTGCTTGAGCGCGGCCAGCGCGCCGAATGGAACTCCCAGGACGATACCGAACAGCAGGGCCGCCCCCATGAGTTTCAGGCTGACGGGCAGACGCGTCCGCAGCTCGTCGCCCACCGACCGGCGGGTCGCCACCGAGTAACCCAGATCCCCTTGGATCAGGCCCGACAGCCACTTCAGGTATTGGACGGGAATCGGTTGATCCAGACCCAGCTCGCGGCGGCGATCCTCGATCCATTCCGGCGACTGCTGGGCCAGGATGCTGGGATCGATCCGGGCCAGAATCGGGTCTCCGGGAGCGAGGGCCAAGGCCGCGAAGGCGATGAAGGTGATCCCCAGCAGGACCGGGATCGCGATGAGCAGGCGGCGGAGCAGGTAACGGCCCATGGATGGACGACTACGGATTCAGGGTCCAGGTCTCGACGTTGCCGAATGTCCGGCGTGCGTCACGGTGCAGAGCGAAACCTCCCCCCAGCCGCCGGTGACGAGCGTGGACCTCGTCGGGCGCCCAGAGGGGCAGGATGGGCAGGTCCCGATTCAGCAGGAGGGCGGCCTGGAAGTAGAGGTCGCGCCGCCGGTCCGGGTCCACGGTGGCCGTCGCTTCCGCGAAGTAACGATCCAGGTCGCAATTGGTATAGCCGTACTGCCAGTCGTGCCTCCGGCAGTTGAAGTAGGTGGAGGTCACATGAGGCCCGAGGCCGTAGGCGCCGCCGTGGGAGCCGGACAGCTCGTAAGTCTCCCGCTGCTCGTAGCGGCGGGCGATGTACGCCGTCGACTCCATGGCATGCAACTCCAACCTCAGTCCCAGGGCTCTCAACTGCTGCCCGATGATGGGCTAGATCTGAGCCGCGCCGGGATAGGCCTGGTAGTAGCTGAGGCGAAGGGGT
>JAPOYZ010000416.1 GCA_026706325.1 Candidatus Aminicenantota bacterium | reverse complement strand
TTTCGTCCGGGCCGTGGCAGGCGAAACAGTGGTCCGAGAGGATGGGGCGTATCTGGCGGTTGTAGTCGACGGTGGCGGCCGCCGCCCCGGCGTGAACCGGTGACGGAATTGCGCCGTATACGAGCAATCCTGCCAGAACTACAGTTCTCGCCGTCCGTTCCGCGATGCCGGTATTCCCGTCTGGTCGACTCATGATGCTCAGACCCGAGTGTAACCGAAATGGGTCCGATCCGCTCCGGGCAGCGGCCGGTCGAGCTGCGCGGAGAGTAAACGCACGGCGAGGACGAATAGAAGAGAACGCCGGGAACTTCCGTTCAGATCTTCTCCGGCAGCGTCCATGGCTCACGGTACGATTTGGTGAGCATGGCGTTCGCTTCCGCGTCGTGCGGAAAGGTCTCCGTCTCCGGATCGAACTCCAGGACCCGGCCGACCCGGTATGCGATCTCGGCCAAGTGAATGACGCCGCAGCTGAGATGGGCCACCTCGGCGGGAGCATTCGGTGGCTTCCGGGTTTTGACGGATTCCAGGAAGTTGGCCATGTGGGCTTTCGTGTTCTGGCGGAACTCCCGTCCCGTGACGCCCGGCCCCTTCTCCTCCTTGCGGCCCATGTAGACCTGGAAGTGGCCCCGGCGGGAAAAGATCATGTACCCCTCCGTCCCGTAGAAGGCGTTGCCGTTGTCGTATCCGTGGAGCCCATAGGGCGTCCACAGCCGGTCTTCGTAGAGCAGCACCTTCCCTTCGGCGTACTGGAGAGCTACGGTCATGTTGTCCGGATACTCCCGTTCCCCCTCCAGGTCGATGGTGCTGCCGTGGGCCGTGATCCGCACCGGATGGGTCGTCACACCGAGGGCCCAGCGCGCCATGTCGATGTCGTGGGCGCCGTCGTCCCCCATGTCTCCGTTGCCATAGTCCCGGTAGACGCGCCAACTCCGGTGGAAGCGATTGGGGTTGAAGGGGCGCTTGGGCGCCGGTCCCAACCACCGGTCATAGTCCACGCCGTCGGGGACGGGACCGTCCGGCTTGGGCTCCAGGGCGTTGCCGCGCTGGACATTCCAGGCCTTGGTCATCTTGATCTCGCCCATCAAACCTGACTTCAGGACCTCCGCGGCCCGCAGCGTCACGTTGGTGGAGCGCATCTGGGTTCCATGCTGGACGATCCGGTCGTACTTCCGGGCGGCCTCGACGAGAAGCCTTCCCTCCCGGAAGACGTGTGACGCCGGTTTCTCGACGTACAGGTCCTTGCCCGATTGCAGCACCGGGATGGCGATGGGAATGTGCCAATGGTGGGGCGTGGCCACCACCACGGCGTCGATGGAGGTGTCGTCCAGAAGCCGCCGGTAGTCCTTCACCAGCCGTGGTTTCTTTCGATTTGCCTTTTGGACCGTTCCGGACACCTGTTGCAGAACCGCGTCGTCCACGTCGCAGACAGCGGCGATATGGACGTCATCCCTGAGGAGAAGGTTTCTCAGATGCCCGCGCCCCATGCCGCCGGTCCCGATGAGGCCCACGGATACCTGGTCGTTCAAGGATGCCCGGGAGGCTTTCAGGGCCGGCGCCGCAAACGTGCCGGCAGCTGTGGTTCCGGCCAAGGCGGTGAGGAATTCTCTTCGAGCTACGGATTTCATGTCGAGTTCCTTTCCGGTTGCGAAATTCAACGGTCCACAGGGACGAACGGACAGTGCATCCACGCCGGGATGCCGCGCCGGGACGAACGCCGCTCCGGCTCTTTTTCATGCGGCCGATATCAGACGTCGACGCCGGACGCCTGCAGCAGGGCCCGTTGCACCGCCAGATCGTGCTCCGGCGTGAAGAATTCGACCCCCCTGCCTTCGTGGATGGCGCCGGCCAGATCGTCCACGTCGGGCAGATAACGCGTCGAAGGTCCCACCGGAACGTCGTGGACCCCGGCGCCGAACTCGCCGTGGGGACGGCTCAGGGCCAGCCTCACCCTGGGCCGGTCGGGAGAGTCGATCTGGATGGAGCCCTCCTCTCCGAAGACGTAGAAATAACGGTTCCCGTTGAGGCTGTGGCTCTTGACCACGGCCACAGCCAAGTCGAACTCAAAGGTGGCCAGCACGTCGTCCTCCAACTCGTCCGGGACCGGGTCGCTGTGGCGCAGCACCGGGCTCACCCGATTGGGGGCGCCGAGGAGCCAGATCAGGGCGTCGATCATGTGTCCGCAGATCTCGAACATCTGGCCGCCGGGATAGGTGTCCAGGCGCCGCCGGCCAGCCGGACTCAAGGTGTCGTTCATCTGACAGACGGCGGATCGAATCCGGCCCAGCCACCCCTCCCGGATGGCGCGGTGAGCCAGGCGGAAGGCGGGATTGTAGCGATAGACGTACCCCATCTGAATCAGCAGGTTCCGGCGTCCGGCTTCCTGGAAAAGACGCTCCAGGGCTGTCAGGTCGGCCCCCGGCGGCTTGTCGATCTTCAAGTGCTTGTTGGCCACGATCACCCGGTGGGAGTAGCGCAGGGCCTCCAACGGATCGGTTTCGATGCACACCATCCGAACCCGGTCGTCTCTCAGGATCTCGTCGACGCTGGTCCACGGAACGCCTTCCCAGCGGGGACTCTTTTCGGCCCGTGCGCGCAGCTCCGGATCGGGTTCCGCCACGGCCAGCACTTCGTAGTTGGAGGACTTGCGAAGCGTCCGCAGGTGGCCCACGGCGTGGGGATGGTCGGTGCCGATGATGGCGGCGCCGATGGGGCGGGACGCCGCCGGTGCCGCGGCCCGCGCCTCCACGGCCGCTACACCCGCCGCCACGGCCGTGTGAGAGAGGAACTGACGTCTAGCGATCGTTGCCATTCGGTTGTCTCCTGGAGCCGATAGGGACAAGCATAGTCCAGCGCCAAACCCGCATCAATCACGCCTTTCCCCGCTGTTGCGTCACCTCCTCCGGTGTGGTTCTATTTGGGCCAATGACAGACTCTCTTGAACGGCCAAACCGCCGCCGCTTCCTTTCCAGAACTGCACTGACGGCGGGGTCGGCCGCCGGCGTATCGCTGCCCGCCGCCCTGGCGTGCAATCCGGCTTCCGGCCCAGCCGTTGCCGCCCCCTTGGACCTGACGGTGGCGCGGACCGAGACGGCGACGGTCGACGTCCCGTTCCGGCCAGTTCCGGCCCGGAACATGATCCGGGAAATCCCCCACTGGACCGTGTTCGAGATCTGCAAGGTGGAGCTCAAGTGCGGGGTGACCGGATTCGGGGAGACCATGGAGTACTACACCTGGGGCCGGGTCTCGGAGGAGAGCCTCCAGCGGGTGCAGGGAAAGAACGCTGCCGATCTCATGTGGGACGATTCACTCGGCGCCGGCCTTCAGATAGCCCTCTTCGATGCCGTGGGCAAAGCCTGGGACGTCCCCTGCCACCGTCTGCTGGGACATCAGGTCCGGGAGCGGGCGCCGGTCAGTTGGTGGGACATCGACATGCCGGGTTCCGACTGGGTCCTGGAGTGCGCCGAGGCGATGCGGCAGGGATACAAGGCCTTCAAGACCAAGGGGCGCCCGTGGTTCGACCTGGACCAGCAGTTGGCGACCCTGATGCCCACCCTGCCGGACGATTTCGAAGTGGACATGGACTTCAACGGATTTCTGCTGGACGCCGACCGGGGAGTCGAGCGGCTCA
>JAPOYZ010000527.1 GCA_026706325.1 Candidatus Aminicenantota bacterium | reverse complement strand
TGCTCACCCACGCCTGGATGCCTCGCACCACGGTGCAGACGCCGTTCGTGTGGGGGGGTCAAGGCCGAGATCACCAAGGCCAGCAACGTGGGCACCGTCTTCATGACGTTTCACTATCCCGAGACCCGCACCAACATCCTGGTGGGCGACGCCAAGGACGAGTTCACCGGATGTCCCGAATACAAGGTGAGCGCGGTTCGGCTGGAGAAGGTCGCTACCGGGATCGAAGAGAGCTTCGCCCTGCCCGGTGTGACCATCGAAGGCGAGCCGGTGCCGGTGGACCACCGGGAGCCGGCCCTGGCCAAGGCGTAACCCCCGAACTTTCAGCGGCGGTTTTCCTACCGCCGACTGGGGCGGCGGTTTTCTTACCGCCGATTGGACCGGCGACTTTCCTGTCGCCGGGCACTCCGCGCAGCGTCTTCCAGGGGGCAAAGGGGACGGAGTTCCCCCACTCTACATTTTCCGGCAAGAAGAGCAGGCGGTAAGAAAACCGCCTGCCCGTGGGCGACAAGAATGTCGCCCCTCCTACGTCTTCCCGACCCCGAAATAGTCCATCTGCCGACGGATCTGACCCCAGGTCTCCTCATCCACCTCGATGCCTTCCGCCTCGCGCCTCCGGGCGCTCCGGAATTCCGGCTCGCCGGGAAGCAGGATCTCCTGGAAGCCGGGAGCCAGGCGGCTGGTCCTAATGTGGGCGATCATGGCGTCCAGTTCGTCGTAGTAGGTCTCCAGGCTGGTGAAGTGCTCGATGTGGTAGACCGTCAGGAGCACTCCGTTGCTGACGAACTTGGGGGCGCCGGCCGCGCAGCCCTCCCCGCCCACGGCTCCTCCCATGACTTCCACCATCATGGAAAGACCGTATCCCTTGTGAGCCACCACCCCACCCAGAGGAAGGAGCGCCCCGGGCGGATCGGATTTGACCTGCCTCGGGTCGGTGGTGGAACGGCCCTGGGCGTCTACGGCCCAACCCTCGGGGATGGACTCGCGACGGTTGATGGCCACGCGGACCTTCCCTTCGGCCACCACCGAGGTGGTCATGTCCAACAGCAGCGGTTCGTGGCCGCGGCGGGGAGCGGCGAAGGCCATGGGATTGGTGGACAGCCGCCCTTCCCGGCCTCCGAAGGGAATCACTTGAGCCCCCAGGTGGCCGGCGTTGGCGAAGAGCTGGGCCATGAAGCCGGCCCGGGCGGCCATCAACGGATAGGCGCCTACCCGGCCGATGTGGCAGGTATTGCGCAGCGTGACCGTTGCGATCCCATGGTCACGAGCCTTGTCCATGGCGATGCGAGTCGCGAAGGCGGCGCCCACCTGTCCCAGGGCGCCTCCGCCGTCCACCACGGCCGAGCAGGGACGCTCCCGGACCACCTTGGGCCGGGCGCCGGGATTGAAGCGGCCGTCGCGAATCCCTTGGGCGTACTCGTAGAACCGGATGGCTCCATGGGAATCGTGGCCGAAGAGGCTCGACTCCACCAGGTGGTCCACCACGGCCCGGGCGTCCTCGGGACGGCAACCCGCGGCCTGGAAGAGCCGATAGCCGAGTTCCCTCAGAGCCTGTGGGGAAAACCTGGGCAAGGGGGCATTCCTTTCCTGAGACGAGTGCTAACCGGCCGGCGGCACGGGCAAGCCGAAGCGTTCCAGGTCCGCGCAGATGAGGGACCAGGTCTTGTCGTCGAGGTCGATTCCATCCGCTTCTCTTTGGCGGGCCGACCGGAGCTCGGGCTCCCCGGGAAGCAGGATCTCCTTGAAGCCGGGCGCGGGAGGACTCGACCGGACGTACCGGATCAGCGCCTCCACCTCCTGGTAGTAGTCCTCCGGTTCGATGAAGTGATCGATCCGATGGACCGCCAGGAGCATGCCGTTGCTGACCATCTCCGACTCTCCGACACAACAGCCCTGGCCGCTCAGGGTCCCGGCCAGAAGCTCCACCATGAGGCTCATGCCGTAGCCCTTGTGGGAAGCGATTCCACCCAGGGGCAGGATGGCGCCTTTCGGCGTGGCGCGGAAACTGTCGGGATCGGTGGTCGGGCGCCCATCGTGATCGATGAGCCATCCTTCCGGCACCTGTTTTCCGGCGTAGGAAGCGACCCGCACCTTGCCCTCGGCGGCCACCGACGTGGTCATGTCCAGGAAGATGGGCGCCGCGTCCCGCCGGGGCGCCGCGAAGGCCAGAGGATCGGTGGTGAGACGCGCGTCGATGCCGCCGAAGGGGGCGATCTGATTCCCGAAGCGGCCCCCGTTGACAAATGCCTGGCCGATCATTCCGGCCCGTCCCACCATCAGCGGGTAGGCCCCGACCCGGCCCACGTGGCTCGTGTTCCGCAACGCCACCGCAGCCACTCCATGGCGGGAGGCCTTGTCCATGGCCAAGCGGGTGGCGAAGGCGGCGCCCACCTGACCCAGCGCGCCGGCGGCGTCCACCACCGCGCAGGAGGGATGGTCCCGCACCACCTTGGGTTGGGCCTTGGCCTGGAAACGCCCCGTCCTGATGGCGTCCATGTATTCCGGGTAGCGGATGACCCCATGGGAGTCGTGGCCGAAGAGGTTCGATTCCACCAGGTGATGGGTGACGACCCGGGCGTCTTCGGGATCGCATCCGGCGGCCTCGAACAACTGGTGGCCGATCCGGCGCAAGGTTTCGGCTTGGACTAGGGGCACGGCGGCACTTTCTCCAGCGGCGGATTGTAAAGGATGGGGTCCCTGCTGTCAGCCGCGGACCCGGCGAGTATCGGCGGGGAGATTGCCAGGCGCGGCTTCCCGTTGGCAAAATGGAGGCCGCCAACGTCGTGGAGGCGTTCGTGGATCGGAGCGATGATCCTTGAACCGCCGGATGTCGGGCGGGCGGGAATTGCGGGTCCAATGGACACTTCGTTCACCAACAGCCGGGAAAGCCTGGAGCGGGCGAACCGCGTCCCGGAGAGCCATTGGACCGGTCTGACCCGGGCCGGGCAGTTTCGTTCCCTCGAGTTGGAGGGTTTCGTCGTCATTCCGAATCTGCTGGAAAAGGATCTCATGGAGAAGATCCGCGAGGAGACCTCCAAGCTTCCCACCACATCGGTCGACTACAGCGAGCACCAGCGATACATTTCCGATGTGCAGTGGACCGGCTCGCCCCACGCCGTCTCGGTGATTGCCCTGCCGGCCACGGTGGAGTTCCTGGAAGAACTCTTGGGCGACGAGCTGATCTGCACTTCCTGCTCGTACGTCGAGTCCGGGCCGGGCCACCCGGGAATCGCCATTCACACCGACGCCCAGCCCTACGGGTCCAAGATTTTCGGCGTCCAGTCCAGCTCGCCCTGTCTGGTCCGCGTCCTCTACTATCTGGACGATCTGACTCCGGAGCGTTCCCCCTTCAAGGTGATTCCGCGCTCCCACCTGTCGCTGCACAGCGACGCCAACCCGTACACCAAATACCTCTCCCACGACGATGAGCTAATGGTGACCTGCCGCTCCGGCTCGGCGGTGATCATCAACCAGAAGGTGTTTCACGGCAATTTCCCCAACTACAGCGACCGGGTCCGCCGCATGCTGGCCATTGCCTACCGGCCCGCTTGGGCGGGTCCCATAGGCGACGTTCCGGAACGGGACCCGGAGAAGGTGGCCTGCCTTCCTCCGGCCGTCCGAAAGTACTTC
>JAPOYZ010000321.1 GCA_026706325.1 Candidatus Aminicenantota bacterium | reverse complement strand
ACGTCCGGTGGTGTGGGAGGGTGCAGGGGCGCAATCCCCTGCACTCGACCCGATCGCTCTCTACAGGAGAACCACCGACTGCTGGCTGGGGATCTCGAAGCGGCGCCGGCACCTGGGGTTGGTGCAGAAGAGGTACTCGTCTTCCCGGACCATGTAGGAACGGAGGTTGGCGAACCGGCGCCGGTCCGCGGGGTTGGCGCGATGGGGCAGCCGGCCCTTTTTCTCCCGCACCAGCCAGCGGACCTGGAAATCGCCCAGTTCCCGGCAGTAGGGACAGGAAAACCGGGCCCTCTTGGTTTCACGCCGTTCCCGATAGAAGTCTCTCTCCCGCATGCCTCATTCCCTCTCGATCTGGTGCCGCACCGCCGTGAGCGCCTCGTCCAACATTTCCACCATCTCGTCGATCTCCGCTCGCGTGATGACCAGGGGAGGGAAGATTCGGACGCTGTCCCCCGGACTCCCATCGCCGGGCCCACCCGTCGCGGAAATCGACAGTCCCCGGCGGATCAGGCGCCGGTGCAATCGCTCATGGACCTTCAGGGAGGGGGAAAAGTATGTATAGGGATCACGGCTGCGCACCAACTCGAACCCCACCAGCAGTCCGATGCCCCGGACGTCGCCCACCATGGGATGGCTGCGCAAGGATCGGACCCGTTCCAGCAGGTAATCCCCCATAGCGGCCGATCTCTCCACGATGCTCTCCTCCTCCATCAGGTCCAGGACGGTGAGCCCGACCCGGGCGGCGAGAGGATTGTTCACGTAGGTGAACACGTGGGGAAAGGGATCCTTCTTGTCTTCCAGGACCTGCCGGATCTCGTCGGTGAAGAGCGCGCCGCCCATGGGAACGTAGCCGCTGCTGACTCCTTTGCCGAAGGCCAGGATGTCGGGAACCGCGTCCCAGTTCTGGACGGCGAAGAAACGCCCCGTCCGGCCGAATCCGGTCACCACTTCGTCCGCGATCCAGAGCACGTCGTAGCGGTCGCAGATCTCGCGAATCCGGGGGAAGTAGTCGTCCGGCGGAACTCCCGGGCAGCCGCCGGCCATGGAGACCGGTTCGGCCACGAAGGCGGCCACGTTCTCCGGACCGGCCCGGACGATGGCCCGTTCCAGCTCGCTCGCACAGGCCAGCGTGCAGGTTTCGCCGCAGCCGTCGAAGGGACAGGCCCGCGGCAGACAGGGGTCGATATGTTCGAAGCCGGGAAGCCAGGGACTGAACGCATGCCGGGTTCCGGTCCCGGTCGTTGCAAGCGCGCCCAGGGTGGCTCCGTGATAGCTGCTCCAACGGGCGATCACCTGGTGCTTCTGCGCCCGGCCCCGCCTGAGGTGGTAGAGCCGAGCCAGTTTCAAGGCGGTCTCGACTCCTTCCGAGCCGCCGGAGACGAAGTAGATGTGGTTCAGCCGGCCCGGCGCCTTTTCCCTCAGCCGCCCGGCCAACTCGGCGGCCACAGGATTGGTGAAATGGGAGGTGAAGACGAACGCCAGGGTCTCGGCCTGCTTGGCCATAATCCGGGCGATCCGGCGGCGCCCATGGCCCAGTATGACGTTTCCCGCTCCAGCGGTTCCGTCGATGTAGCGTTTGCCGGCGCCGTCGAACACATAGATGCCGTCGCCTCTCTCCACCACCGGATAGTCGTACGCGGGGTCCTGGAGCAACAGGGGGCCTGAAACCTGCGGCTGGCTCATGGTCGTCCTCCCGGCGGCCATCCTACCAGTTGGTGAGCGTGCCGACGAACTGGAAATCGCTTGCCGCATGGCGGCTCATCCCCGGGACTGGTAGAGTCTCCATCATGTTCAAGAAGGTTTGTCTGCTGGTCTGGATGGGTCTGTGGTCGGGAAGTGTTGTCTTGGGCGGTGAGGCGGAGTCCAAACCGGTCGACATCGGGTCCCGGCTCGAGCTTTTCGTGGACGACTTCCTTATCGAACGGATGTCGGGAGTGGAATTGAAGCTGCATCGGCCCCGCTCGGCGGGCAAGGTGCTCAGCTTCGACCGGCCCTGGGAAGGGAATACGAGCTTTTACGTCACCGTCCTCAAGGACGACGACCGGCTGCGCATGTACTTCCGGGGGAGCAACAACTCCGAATACATGGACCCGGGATTGCTGAAGCCCGGAGAAAAACAGGTCAAGGACCATCCTGCCACCATTTCCTACGCTGAGAGCCGCGACGGCATCGTCTGGGAACGTCCCTCGCTGGGGCTGTACGAGTTCCACGGCTCCCGGGACAATTCCATCCTCTGGCTGGACAAGCCGGGAGACCAGAAGGTCACCGACTGCATGAGCGTGTTCAAGGACGGCAATCCGGCGGTTCCCGACTCCCAGCGCTACAAGGCATTGGGCGGAAGCAGCTATCCTTTGGTCGCGCTGGTCTCGCCGGACGGGCTTCGCTGGACCGAGTTGCAGGGCCAGAAGTCGTTGATCCGGAAGGGGTTGCACCGAAACGCCTTCGATGCCCTCAACGTGGCCTTCTGGGACTCGAACCGGGAACGATACAGCATCTTCTTCCGTGACTCGGACCGGGGAATCAGCCCCCACTCGCTCCCCTTCGACCACACGGCCGGGCCTCCGTACAACTACGGCAACCGCAGCTTCAAGTTCTCCACTTCGAAGGACTTCGTCAACTGGGAAATGCCGCAGTGGGTCGATTTCGGGGAGGCGGCCACCGAACACCTCTACACCAACGGAACGACGCCCTATTACCGGGCGCCCCATATCTACATGGCGTTTCCCAAGCGCTTCCAGCCCTGGCGAAAGCGATTCGAATCGACCCCTTATCCCGGCGCCTCCGAGGCCGTCTTCCTGACCAGCCGCGACGGTCTGCACTGGGACCGGCGCTTCATGGAAGCCTTTGTCCGTCCCGGCCGGGACGAGCGCAACTGGACGCACCGGAACAACCTGGTGGGGGTCGGAGTGCACCCGACGGGGCCCGATGAGATCTCGCTCTGGGTCGTTCGCAACTACAATTTTCCCAGTTGCCATGTGGAACGGATGGTCCTGAGGACCGATGGATTCGTGTCGGTCCGCGCCGGGTATTCGGGAGGCGAGCTGGTGACCAGGCCCATCGTGTTTCAGGGGGAGAACCTGTTCCTCAACTACGCCACCTCGGCGGCTGGAAGCATCCGCCTGGAGATTCAGGACTTGGCGGGGAACCCGCTGGCCGGTTTCGCCCTGGAGGAGTCTCCTCTGATCTGGGGCGACGAGATCGAGCAGAAGGTGAGTTGGGTGCGGACCCATTCCAAGGGCACGTCGGACCGTCCCCTGCGCCGGATCGCCGGAAGCCCGGTGCGGCTCCGTTTCGTGATGAAGGACGCGGACCTCTATTCCTTCCGTTTCAAGTGAGACGGGAGGACGCGCCTTCCAATTATTCCTCCGGCGTTATCTCCTAATCCGAACTCACGTCTCTGCTCAAGGGAATCACCGGCAGTGTAGTGAAGATGCCGCTCATGGCGTCCAGCTCCACGGCCACACTGGTGAATTCCTGCGTTCCCGGAGGTGCCGTGCAACGCATGGACCCGGTGAATTCCGACGTGTCGTGCTCGAACAGCTGGCCGATGAACATGGCCGTCTGACCGTTGGCCGGCAACGTGACCGGCTGCGTTTCGATCGTCTCGCCGTCCATCATCAGGAGGCAGGTCAACG
>JAPOYZ010000303.1:2250-3644 GCA_026706325.1 Candidatus Aminicenantota bacterium | reverse complement strand
GGCGAACCGCATCGTTCCGGATGAGATGGACGACATTCGAAAACAGGTCCTCGCCTGCTGCGACTCCGGCGACGCCAATCTCATGGTCATGACGGGTGGAACCGGACTCGGTCCCCGGGACGTGACGCCGGAGGCCGTGCGCCCTCTTCTGACCAAGGAGGCTTCGGGCCTGGCGGAGCTCATGCGCCTGGAAGGCCTGAAGAAGACCCCATTCGCCGCTCTCTCCCGCTCCCTGGCCGGAGCTCGCGGCCGGACCCTGATCCTCTGCCTCCCGGGCAGTCCCAAAGGGGCCACCGAATCGCTGGACGCCGTCCTCAAATTGCTTCCCCACGCCGTGGACCTCCTCCAAGGCCGGACCGGCCACTGATCCCATCCGCCTCCGCAATCTATTTCGCCCCCTTTTCCTAAGAAAAACCGGGCTCGAGCGTTAACCTGATAGAGGATGACCGATTCGGGGAGAAACTCTCGAACGCTTGAGGAGGGCGATTGGATGCGATCCGTTCTGGACTCATATCAGGGCCCGCTGGTGCGATACGCCACACACCTCACCGGTGACCTGGACCTGGCCCGGGACGTGGTCCAGGACACTTTTTTGCGTCTCTGGAAACAGAAGAGGCAGAAAGTCGAGGGTCACTTGGCCCAGTGGCTCTTCACGGTGTGCCGGAACCGGGCCCTGGACCTGCTGCGCAAGGAGAACCGGATGCACCGGATGACGGGGACCGGGAACCTGGAACCGGCCAGCACCGCGCCCGGGCCGGCCCAGTTGCTGGAGCGGCGGGAGACCCTGAGCCGCGTTCTTCTGGCCTTGGAGAGCCTGCCCCCCAGACAACAGGAGGTATTGCGGCTGAAGTTCCAAAACGGCCTCAGCTACCGGGAGATCGCCGCCACCGTCGGCATTTCGGTGAGCAACGTCGGTTACCTCATCCATATAGCCGTGAAAAAGGTGCGAGCCGAGCTGGAGCAGCACTCCGAGCCGGCCGTTACCGCATCGAGGAAGGACCGATGAAGTCAGATTTCCAAGACCCGGCCCAGGACCCCAGGCTGATGGCCTATGCCCTAGGCGAACTTACCGACCCGAAAGAAATCCAAGCGGTGGAAAGCCTGCTGCAAGGGTCTCCCGCACTCCGGCGGGAGGTGGAATCGCTGCGAGCCACCGCGGAGCTGATCCAGCACGAGTTGGAGCAGGAACCTTGCCCCTCCCTCGCTCCCCACCAGCTCGCCAATCTGGGCGAACCGCCGCGCTCCCGGGGCCTGTGGCCGCGGGTCCGTCCCGGGAACGGGTCCTGGTGGTTTCCCGCCGGCCTGGCGGCGGCCGCGGCGGTGGCAGTGATGGTGTCCGCTGGGATCCTCTTTCTTCCCGCGCCGGCAACGGCCGGCTCGGCGAAGCCCCCGCG
>JAPOYZ010000303.1:0-2240 GCA_026706325.1 Candidatus Aminicenantota bacterium | reverse complement strand
TTTCTTCAGGAGACGAAAGAGCCGCCTCTCTCCGCAAGTCTCCAGCGGCCGGAACCTGTCGTGGACGAAGCGCCTACGGATTCGGGAAGGATCACGGAGCAAGCGCATGACCCGGCCGGCCCGGATCCCGATGCCGCGGATCCCCCGCAAGGTGTGGTCAAAACTGCTCCCGAGCCGCCGAAGAGAGTGTCGCCGGCGCCTCCTGCCGCCCAGGATACGCCCGGCTCCTCGCTGTCGGCAGTTTCGGAAGCGGCTGGTACGCCCGCGGTTTCGCCATCCGGACCCGCCCGGTCCAATGAAAGGGTACTCCTTCCCTCGTCCCGCTCCGAGCATGATCGTAAAGCCTATGTTGAGACGGCTCCACCCGGAGCGTTGGTCGGTTCCGTCTCCGAGTCCAGGCGTCCCGCAATCTCCTATTCGAGAGCAAGGGTAGTCGAGCCCCCGGCTTACCCGGAAGGGAGAGTTGTTGAGGCTCCGGCAGTTCCGGGAGCAAGGGTCGTCGAGACCCAGGTACTTCCCGGGGGAATCGTTCGGGAGCGATTTGCTCGCCGCGGACAATCGATAAGGCCGCCGTCGGTTCCCTTTGCTCCATCGGCAACGGTGCGCGCCAACCTTGACGAGCGGCCGGCCATGCCGGCGCCCGTCCCCAGCCGGTCCAGCACCGAGGACTACCGGTATCAGGAGGAGAACCCGTTCCGGAAGGTGGTCCGGGAACCTCTTTCCACCTTCGGCATCGACGTGGACACCGCTTCCTACTCCAACGTCCGCCGCTTTCTCCGCCAGGGTTCGCTGCCTCCGACGGATGCCGTGCGCATAGAAGAGATGGTCAACTACTTCTCTTACGCCTACGGCGCGCCCAGCGGAGACAACCCCGTCGCGGTCCTCATGGAACTGGCCCGGGCGCCCTGGAAGCAGGAACATCTTCTGCTCCGCATCGGGATCCAGGCCGAGGCCATCGATCCCGCCGAGCGTCCTCCCGGCAACCTCGTGTTCCTGATGGACGTCTCCGGTTCGATGCGGCCCGCCAACAAGCTGCCGCTTTTGAAGCGGGCCATGAGGCTCCTGATCAAGAACCTGGACGAAAAGGACCGGGTCGCCTTCGTCACTTACGCCGGAGAGTCCGCGGTGGTCCTTCCCTCGACTCCGTGCGACCGGAAAGAGGAGATCTTCCGGGCGCTGGAGCACATCATGGCCGGCGGTCCCACCAACGGAGAGGCCGGCATCCGCGACGCATACGCCACCGCCGCGGCCCATTTCATCCCCGGCGGAACCAACCGGGTGATTCTGGCGACGGACGGGGACTTCAACTTGGGGCTAACGGATGAGGGAAGCCTGATCCGATTGATCCGGAATCAGGCTCGAAGCGGTATCTTCCTGAGCGTTCTCGGTCTCGGAACGGGCAACTACAAGGACGCCGCCCTGGAGTCCCTGGCCAACCGGGGAAACGGGAACTTCGCCTATCTCGACAGCCTGGAGGAGGCGCGAAAAGTCCTGGTCAGGGAACTGGGCGCCACTCTGGTCACTGTGGCCAAGGACGCCAAGATCCAGATCGAGTTCAACCCGGCCCGGGTCGATTCCTACCGTCTCATCGGGTACGAGAACCGGGCGCTGCGGCACGAGGAGTTCAACGACGACACCCGGGACGGCGGAGAGATCGGAGCCGGCCACCAGGTGACCGTCCTCTACGAGATCGTTCCCGCCGGAACCGGGTCTCCCGCCGGCCGCGTCGATCCCCTCAAGTATCAGTCTCCGCCTGCACCGAATCGCTCCGGCGATGCCGATGAGTGGCTCACGCTGAAGTTCCGGTACAAGCCGCCCGATCAGGACGAGAGCCGGCTTCTGGAATTTACCCACAGCGGGTCCCCGGCCACTTTCGCGGATGCCGCGTCCGATTTCCGGTTCGCCTCCGCCGTGGCCGCCTTCGGCATGATTCTTCGCGACTCGCCTCACCGGGGAACCGCCACTCTGCAACAGGTCCTGGGCTGGGCTCAGGAGGCCGCAGGAGACGATCCTCACGGCTACCGGGGCGAGTTCATCCGACTGGCCCGGAAGGCCATGGTCCTGGAGCGCTAGTAGCCTGCGCCTCAATGAAACTTCAGGGAGTAAAGGTCCGCCTCGACCATTTGGAAGCGGAGCCGGACCGGTTTTCCCGACAGGGGCGCCAGGGTCCTGTCCTCGCCGAACTCGACGACGTGCTGGATTTCGTCGCTAAAGAACTCCTTGCTGGATTCATACCCTGG
>JAPOYZ010000312.1:10648-32040 GCA_026706325.1 Candidatus Aminicenantota bacterium | reverse complement strand
AGGGCCTCGTCGTTGAAGGCCCAGAGGTCCTCCACCGAGCCGCCGCCGCGCGCGATGATGATGGCGTCCACGTCTGGCCGCCGGGCCAGCTCCCGGATGCCTGCGGCGATTTGCGGGGGAGCCGTGGGTCCCTGGACAGTGGCTGGGTAGATCAGTACGCCGACCCGGTCGTTCCGCTCCTGCAGGACCCGGAGTATGTCCCGTACCGCCGCGCCGCTGGGGGAAGTCACGACCCCGACTTTGGCGGGAAACAACGGAAGCTTCAGCTTGCGGGCGGGGTCGAACAGACCCTCCTTGGCGAGCCGTTCCTTGAGTTGTTCGAAGGCCACCTGGAGCGCGCCGCGGCCCAGAGGCTCCAGGTGACTCACCATCAGTTGGACCTGCCCCCTGGGGGCATAGACCGAAATCGAGCCCCGGGCCAGAAGCTCCATGCCGTCCTCGGGTCGAAACTTCAGGTAGCGGCGCCGCATCCGGAAACAGACGGCGGGGATTTGCGCATCGGAGTCCTTGAGGGTGAAGTAGAGGTGGCCGGACGGGGGAATTCGCAGGTTGGAGACCTCACCCTGGACCCAGACGTCCCGGAACCCGGTCTCCAATCGGGACTTGATCCTGTAGACGATCTGCGAAACGGACAGGATCCGGCGTTCTTCCGACTCTCGGAACTTCGCCATCATGTCGAGTTGCTTCATCCGAATCCGGGCCTGTTTCCGCCGGCGCGACTACCTTAGCACCCCGGGGGATTCCTCGTGGGAGGGGGGCTGGCGGCGTCTTTCAGGCGCCCAGTCTTCCGTGTTGCTACGTGAAAGTGTAGAGGTGGACTGCGTCCCCCCTACCCCCCCTGTCGGCGACTAGAAAGTCGCCGCTCCCATCCGGCGACAGGAAAGCCGCCGCTCCGCTATGATGGCGCCATGGCTTGGTTCAAGCGGGAAAAGAGGCCTTTTCGGGCGCTGCCGGAAGAAGATCGCCGGGTTCGCACCGAGGGGGTCTTCACCAAGTGTCCCGATTGCGGCAGCATCATCTGGAAAAAGGAATTGGCGGAGAACTTCCAGGTCTGCCCCCGCTGCAGCCACCATTTCAAGATCGGCGCCCGGAAGCGCCTGGAACTGCTCCTGGACGATGCCGAATATGAAGAATTCGCTGCCGGGATTCGTTCCTCCGACCCGCTCGAATTCGAGGACAGGAAGAACTACCGCGACAGGATCGAGGCGTCCCGCCGCTCGACCGGCCTCAACGAGGCGGTCATCTGCGCGGAGGGCTCCCTGCGTGGCCATCGGGTCGTGTGCGCCGCCATGGAATACAGCTTCATCGGCGGATCCATGGGATCGGTCGTCGGTGAGAAGATCACCTTGGCGGTGGAGCGCTCCCTGGAGCGGAAAATCCCCCTGATCATCGTTTCCGCCAGCGGCGGCGCACGCATGCAGGAAGGGGTCCTCTCGCTGATGCAGATGGCCAAGATCAGTTCCGCCCTCTCCCGCTTGGACCAGGCAGCACTACCCTACGTCTCGCTCCTGACGGATCCCACCACCGGGGGCGTCACCGCCAGTTTCGCCATGCTGGGAGACCTGAATCTGGCTGAGCCCAAGGCTCTCATCGGATTCGCCGGCCCCCGAGTCATCGAACAGACCATCCGGCAACGGCTGCCCGAGGGGTTCCAGAGGAGCGAATTCCTCCTGGAGCATGGCATGTTGGATGCCGTGGTCCAAAGGAAGGACCTGAGAGCGTTCATCGGAGACTGGCTCGTCTTCATGAACGATGCCCCGGGCCGGTGACTACCGTCCGCGGGACGCACGTTCCGCTCACTGACGTCGACAAGATGGATTACAGCGAGTGCCTCGCCTATCTCCGGAGGCTGGGGGACGAGGTGCTCACCATGCGTCTCGGCCTGGAGCCCTTTCGAGGCCTGCTGGGGCAGTTGGATCACCCTCATCGCAGATTTCCTTCGGTCGTGGTCGCCGGGACCAACGGCAAGGGGTCCGTCACCCGGTTTCTGGGGTCCATCATGTCCTCCTGCGGCTTGAGGACCGCCGTCTTCACTTCGCCCCATGTCATGCGGCTGGAGGAGCGGATCGTGGTGGACGGGAAACCGATCTCCCGGCAGGAATTCGCCGCCTGCTTCAGCCGGGTGGCGGAGACCATCCGGCGAGCAGAGCTGCGGTTCCACCCCACCTATTTCGAGACGGTGACCGCGACGGCATTCCGATACTTCGCCCGCCGCCGGGTCGATCTGGCCATCCTGGAAGTGGGCATGGGCGGCCGGCTGGACAGCACCAACGCGGTGGACCCCCGGCTTTCCGTCATCACTCCCGTCGGACTGGATCACCAGGCGCAGTTGGGGAACACGGTGGAGGAAATTGCCCTCGAGAAGGCGGGAGTGCTCCGGCCCGCGACGCCTGTCCTTCTTTCTCCCCAAAGGAAGGGAGTGAGACGGGTCTTGGGTGAGCGGGCGGCCCACTTGGGTGCTGTGGTTCACGATCTCGATCTGCCCGCACTGCGTCCCTTGGAGGAACGGCGGGGCCGGTATTCCTTCTCCTTCCGGGCGACGAACTACCGTTTGGGAATGCACGGCAAGCACCAGATCGAGAATGCGGGCGTGGCGATCCAGGCATCGGAAATCCTGGAACGGCTGGGATTCGCCCGCCACGGGACCGGCGTTCGGGAGGGCGTCGAAAAAGCGCGTTCCCTGGGTGTGCTGCAGAAGATCGAGGGTCGTCCGGCGGTTTACCTGGACGGGGGACACAACCGAGACGCCGTCGCCAACCTGGCGGCCTTCCTCCAAGACCACACCAACCCGCCCCGATCGCTGGTCTTCGGAATCATGCGGGACAAGGACTTCGAGGTCGTGCTTGGGCTCCTGGCTCCGTTGTTCGAACGCATTTACTTCACATCGTTCAAGTCGGCGAGGGTGGCGGCTCCTCAGCGGCTGAAGGAGTCCTGTCCCCGTGGCGTCGCGGTCCCGAATCCCCTACTAGCTTTGAGGCGGGCTCTGGAGGCGGGAGCGACGACGGTCGTGGCCGGATCCTTCTATCTGGTGGGCGAGATCCTGTCGGCGATCGAGGAGGGGTTGGTCAACTGGGATCGTCCAGCTTCAACTCGAAGAGGAGATCTCCCGTGGTGACGCTCGTGCCTTCGCGGACGTGGCAAGCCTGAATCGTTCCGGCTCCCGGAGCGCCGATCTGATTCTGCATCTTCATGGCCTCGATCACCACCAGCCCCTCGCCGGCCTCGACTTGGTCCCCCGGCTGACGCAGGACCCGGATCACCTTGCCCGGCATCTTGGCCTTCAGCGTCGAATCTCCCGCTTGGCCGCTGGTGGAGCCGCGGCGCCGGAGCCGGTCTCTCGGATCCAGGGCCTCGACCGGAGCGGTCCGGCCCAACCAGGAGACGAGGATCTCTCCGCCATCCCGCCACGAGGAGACTTCCTGAATCCGGCCGTCCAACTCCAGGAGCCAACCAGCCGCGGTTCGTCCCAGGAGCCGGGCCGTCAATGCCCGGGAGAATTCACCGGGCCCCTGAAGCCGGATCCTGAATTCCGGGACCCCGCCGGTCCCGGCCCGGTCGATTTCGGCCCGGAACGATTGTTCCTGATATCGAAGATTCAACTTCACGTCCGAGACCAACCCCCTGTCAGGCCGGAAAAGGGTCCCCGAGTCTTCCAGGCGCTGCCCGAAGCGGCTGTGGGCGCCTTCTTTTCTCCCTCTTCCAGCATTCGATGAATGGCGGCGGCCGCCAGAGGCACGGCCGGCTCATTGGATTCTTCCTGGTGTCCGGGGAGGGCCATCAACTCGTCCACCAGCCCCGTATCCAGGTCTCCCGTAACGAAGCGGGGGTTCTGCATCAGGGATCTGAAGAAGGGGATGGTGGTGGTCACGCCGGCGATCCGATATTCGTCCAGGGCCCGTTTCATTCGGCGCAGAGCTTCCCGGCGGTCCGGGCCGCAGGTGACCAGTTTGCTGATCAGAGGGTCGTAGTGGACGGGAACCTCAACCCCCGCGTAGACGCCGGAATCCAATCGGACCCCGGGACCGCCCGGTTCCAAAAGGTCTCGGATCCGGCCGGGCGCCGGAAGGAAGTCGTTGTCCGGATCCTCGGCGTAGACGCGGCATTCAATTGCGTGTCCTCGCATTCGAACGTCCTCCTGCTTCCATCCCAACGGTTCTCCGGCCGCGATTCGCAGTTGTTCCCGGACCAGGTCTATGCCGGTCACCAGTTCGGTCACCGGATGTTCGACCTGCAGGCGCGTGTTCATCTCCAGAAAGTAGAAGCGCCAGCCATTCTCACCCTCCCGTTCCACCAAAAATTCCACGGTCCCGGCGTTGTAGTATCCGGAGGCGCGGGCGACCGCCACGGCGGCCCTCCCCAGCTCGGCCCTCAAATCGGGCGTTACCACCGGCGAAGGGGCCTCCTCGACCAGCTTCTGGTGCCGGCGCTGCGTCGAACACTCTCTTTCTCCCAGATGAATCAGGTCTCCGTTCCGGTCCCCCAGGACCTGCACTTCCACGTGGCGCGGCTGTTGGAGGTACTTCTCCAGGAACACGCGGGAATCCTGGAATGACGCATGGGCCTCGCTGCCGGCGATGCGCAGGGCCGCCTCGAGGTCCTCCGCGCGTGGAACCACACGGAGTCCCTTGCCGCCGCCACCTCCGCTGGCCTTGACCATGATGGGAAAACCGATCCGGCGGGCCGCCCGAACCGCGTCTTCGGAGGATCGAACCGGGTCCGGCGTTCCGGGAATCACCGGAACCTCGACCTCCTCCGCGATCCGGCGGCTGGCGATCTTGTCTCCCATGAGGCGCAGGGACGATACCGAAGGTCCGATGAAGACCAGGCCGGCGTCCTCGCACGCGCTTGCGAAGCGCGCGTTTTCCGAGAGGAACCCGTAACCCGGATGGATGGCGTCGGCCCCGGCCGCCTTGGCCGCGGCCAGCACCTTTTCCACCGAAAGGTAGCTTTGGTCGGCCCGGGCCCTTCCGATGAAGTGGGCCTCGTCCGCCAATCGGACGTGGAGCGCGTCGAGATCCGCCTCCGAGTAGACGACGGCAGCCGGAAGCCCCAGGTCCCGGCAGGTTCGCAGGATTCGCACCGCGATCTCGCCCCGGTTGGCGATCAGCACCTTCTTGAACATGGCTGGCAGGTCAGAGAGGGATGTTTCCGTGCTTCCTGGGCGGATTGGTGTCGCGCTTGTTGGCGCTCATCTCCAGGGCCCGGATCAGTTTGGGCCGGGTCTGGCTGGGTTCGATGATCTCGTCCACATAGCCCCGCTCGGCGGCCACGTAGGGATTGGCGAACTTGTTTCGAAATTCGCTGGTTTTTCGAGCCTTGAAGTCTTGCGGCTGCGATTCGTCCCGGAGCTCCCGCCGGTAGAGGATCTCGACAGCCCCTTCCGGACCCATGACGGCGATCTCGGCGGTGGGATAGGCGAAGTTCAGATCGGCCCGGATCTGCTTGGACGCCATGACGCAGTAGGCGCCGCCGTAAGCTTTCCGGGTGATGACCGTGATCTTGGGCACGGTGGCTTCCGCGAACGCGTACAGCAGCTTGGCGCCGTGGCGGATGATCCCCCCATGCTCCTGGTCCACGCCCGGGAGAAACCCCGGCACGTCCTCGAAAACCACCAGCGGCAGATTGAAGGCATCGCAGAAGCGGACGAACCGGGCCCCCTTGACCGACGAATCGATGTCCAGGGTACCGGCCAGAACGGCGGGCTGATTGGCCACGACGCCGACGGGACGCCCGTCGAAGCGAGCGAAACCCACGACGATATTGGGGGCGAAGCCGGCGTGGACTTCGAAGAAGTAGCGGTCGTCCACCACGGTCTGAATGAGGTCCTTGATGTCGTAGGCCTGGTTCGGTTCGGCCGGGATCAGGTGATTCAGCTCCTCCGAGGTCCGGTCGGCCGGGTCCGACGTCCGGACATGAGGAGGGTCGTCGACGTTGTTGGAGGGAAGGAAGGAGATCAACTCCCGAATCTGGGCCAGGCACTCCTCCTCCGTGGGACTGGCGAAGTGGGCCACGCCGCTCACGTTGTTGTGGGCCGTCGCTCCCCCCAACTCCGATTTGGACACCTCTTCATGAGTCACCGCGCGGATCACGTCGGGTCCGGTGATGAACATGTAGCTGGTCTTGTTCACCATGAAGATGAAGTCGGTGATGGCGGGAGAATAGACGGCCCCGCCTGCACAGGGACCCAGAATGGCGGAAATCTGCGGAACGACGCCGCTGGCCAACGTGTTGCGGAGGAAGATATCGGCGTAACCCGCCAGGCTGACGACCCCCTCCTGGATCCGGGCGCCGCCGCTGTCGTTCAGGCCGATGACCGGCGCTCCCATCTTCATGGCCAGATCCATGATCTTGCAGATCTTGGCCGCGTAGGTCTCGGACAGACTGCCGCCGAAGACGGTGAAATCCTGAGAAAAGACGTAGACGATCCGGCCGTCGATCCGGCCATGCCCGGTGATCACGCCGTCGCCGGGGATCCGGCGCTGGTCCATGGAGAAATCGGTGCAGCGATGGACGACGAACTTGTCCAGCTCCTGGAACGAGCCCTCGTCCAGCAGGAGGGCGAGCCGTTCTCGGGCGGTCAGCTTTCCCGCATCGTGCTGGCGTTGGATTCGAGCCGCGTCGTGACCCTTCTCGGCCTCCCGGTTTCGGCGTCTCAGCTCTTCAAACTGTTCCCGGGTGTCCATGGCGGCAGCCGCTTCCGCAGGCATCTCCCCTGCCGCTGTGTTTCAGGCCAGGACCTTTCGCCGGTTCCAGTCGGCCAGGAACTTTTCCAGGCCAAGGTCGGTCAGGGGGTGCTTCATCAGTTGCTCCAGCACCTTGGCCGGCAGCGTGGCGATTTCGGCGCCCATCTTGGCCGCCTCCACCACGTGGACGGGATTTCGAACCGAGGCCACCAGGACCTCCGTGTCGAAGTCGTAGTTCTCGTACATGAGCAGGATTTCGGAGATGAGTCCCATTCCTACCTGGGAGATATCGTCGAGCCTGCCGATGAACGGGCTCACGATGGCGGCTCCGTTCTTGGCCGCCAGCAGCGCCTGGCCTGGACTGAAGATCAGCGTGACGTTGACCGAAATGCCTTCCTGGGAGACTACATTGAGCGCCTTGAGGCCTTCGCGGATCATGGGCAGCTTGACGTAGACGTTCTTGTGGAGGCTGGAGAGATGACGCGCCTCTTCGATCATGCCTCTGGCGTCGGTGGAGACGACTTCCAGATTGACGGGTCCGTCCACGAGTTCGCAGATCTCCAGGGCCAACTCCTCAAGATCCCGCCCTTCCTTGGCGATCAGGCTGGGATTCGTGGTGACCCCGTCGACCAGGCCGAGTTCGACTCCCCTGCGGATCTCCTCCAGGTTGGCGGTGTCGAGGAAAAACTTCATGAGACCTCCTTCCCCTCAGTTTCGGACGGCGATGCGGGCCTCCGGCGAGGGCGGGCTTTCGTTGTCTGACTTGTCCACGGCGGAGACCCGGTACCGATAGGTCTCACCTTCCCTGACCGTGGTGTCCGTGAACATTCGATCTTGCAACAGAGGTGAAATCTTGCGGACTGTTCCGCCTTCCAATTCCCGGTACACGAAGTAGCCTGCCAGGTCCGCCTCGCGGTTCGGGTCCCAGTAGACTCGAACCTCACTTTCCCAGTAGACCGCCGTGACATTCTGGGGAGACCCCGGAGCGAACGAGTCTTCGGGGACGATGATCAAAGTATCACTGGCCTGGCTCAGAATCAAAGGATCGGCATCGTGGCTGACGGCCTGGACGCTGTAGCGCTTGGGATGGCCGAAGCGGAATTCCGGGTCCCGAAACACTTCGGTGGCAACGCGATACCGGGAATTGACCAGGTATCCGACGACGTTGGCGGGACGGCTCCCGTCATGATTGGACTCGGGCCGGTTCCACTCCAGTCGCAGGTGGTTCGAGTTGACTTCGCAGCGGAGATTCCGGGGCGCCGATGCCGCTTTCACGGAGGCCGTTCGCACCAGATTGGACGGGGGAGAAATGAGGCCGTCCAGGTCCGCGAATCGAAGGAAATAGCCGCACGAGGTTGCGTCCTCGGGCAGTTCCAGCTCCACCCGGTACCCGGAACCGTCATCCCGTCTCCGAAGCTGACGCCTGTAAAGGGTCAGGACCGGCTCCAAGGTTATGTTTTCGCCGGGACACGAGCGATGGATTCGGACTTGATCCGTCTCACTGGACGCCAAGGGAAAGTGCAGTTGAACGCGATCGTCCACCTGGACCAGCGTCAGGGTTCGAATGGTGGGAGGCGGTTGGGAGAGCGGGGGGAGCGGATCTCCCACCTTGGCGCAACCCGGCCCCGCCATCGGCCCAATGAGCGAGATCAGGACGACGGACCGGGCCCAGGTCCGACGGGACGAAAACTCCTTTTCGACGCGCATTGCGGGGCTCATCCTACATGATCTCCCGCGTGGTGAGAGAGGGTCCGCGCCCGGCCCGGGGAAATTTCCTAAAACCTTTTTCGGTGCAACGGCATCAAACTTTGCAGGGAGCGGGATCAGGGGTCATCTCCCCTCCTTACAAGTCCCGACAGGACACGCCAACCCTGGTTCCGCTCCCGATAGAGGGACGATTTCCAAACGCCCGGTTCCCCTCGTTCGCCGGCGATCTCCTACTTGCAGTCCTGTAGAACCGCGGTGCGAATGAACCGGTACGCGTCCAGGCAGGTGGGACACTCGAAGAGGTGGTCGATGGTCTGGATGATTTCCAGGTTGGAGAGCTGATGCGTGGCAAGAGAATGCATCTGGCGGGCAGAGACGTGACCCCGCCGTTCGTACCGGACGGGAAACGTCACGGTAAAGGCGATCTTGCAGACAATCGGTGTGGCCATCGAATCGTTCAAAGAATATCAGATGGGCGCAACCAGTGGAACGGATCACTCGTTAGTACGCCGCCGCCCGTCCAGGCCACAGTCGGGTTACCATACGACCTGGTGAACGCCGTCTCCGTCCGTCCGATTGATGCAATATAGCGGATGCGCTATATATGTGAAAAGACTTGAAGAAGCGCCTCATGAAGGACCCTGAATTCCGGGAGGAATACGCACGGGCCGATGACGAGTTTGTGCTGGTCGAGGCGCTGATTCGCGCCCGAACGGCAGCGAAGCTGACGCAGGAGGAACTTGCGAACCGTCTCGGCACGACTCAGTCCGCCATCGCAAGGCTGGAAGGGGGTGGCGTGTCACCGTCCTTCGCTACCTTACGCCGCTACGCCGAAGCGACAGGGACGCGGCTGACGGTAAAGCTGGTACCGGCGGACAACTGAACCGGCATGTTGGCAAGCTCGCTATTGCCGCGGCGCCTGACGCAGACGGCTATATTTCGCTGGTCCAGGAGTCCGATCCCGTGAACCCTGCCGAGCGCGTCGCCCAGTTGCGCCAAGAGATCGACGATCACAATCACCGGTACCACGTGCTGGACGCTCCCATCGTCTCAAACCGGGAGTTCGACCTGCTGTACCGGGAATTGGTCGAGCTGGAGAAGGAGCACCCCGACCTGGTCTCGTCCGATTCCCCCACCCAAAGAGTGGGCGCCGAGCCGCAGGAGCGATTCCGAAAGGTGGCTCATCGCGAGCCCATGTTGAGTCTGGCCAACGCCTTCGACGAAGACGAGCTGCAAGCCTTCTACCGCCGGGTAACGAAACAATTGGAGATGGAGGAGATCGGGCTGGTGACCGAGCTCAAGATCGACGGAGTGGCGGTCTCCTTGACCTACGAGAACGGCCGCCTGCATCATGGAGCCACCCGGGGAAACGGTCTGGAGGGAGAGGACGTGACGTCGAACCTCCGGACCATCCGTTCCCTGCCCCTTCGACTCCGGGAGGGACCCCACCCGTCCACCGCCGAGATCCGCGGAGAAATTTATTTTCCGCTGTCGGGGTTCGAGCGGGTCAACCGGCAGCGGTCGGAGGAAGGAGAGGCGCCCTTCGCCAACCCTCGAAACACGGCAGCCGGGGCCCTGCGCCAGCTCGATCCGGCCGTGACCGCGACCCGTCCCCTGGCGTTTTTCGCCTACTCCCTGGGCCATACGGAAGGACTGGAATTCACTTCCCAGGGAGAGGTGCTCAGCCAGTTGATTCGGTGGGGATTTCCCGTCAACCCACATCACAAGTCCCACGCCGGTCTTCCGTCGGTCATCGAATACTGCCAGTCGTGGGAAGAGCGGCGCGACAGCATCGACTATGAGGTGGACGGCATCGTGGTCAAGGTCGACCGCCTCGACCTTCAGGACCGTCTGGGCGCCGTCAGCCGCGAGCCGAGATGGGCCATCGCCTACAAGTTCGCCTCCCAGGTCGCGGCCACGCGCCTTGTCGAGATCAGGCTCAACGTGGGCCGGACCGGGGCTCTCAACCCCTACGCGATTCTGGAGCCGGTGGAATTGGGCGGAGTCACCATCCGGACCGCCACGTTGCACAACCAGGAGGACATCCGTAAGAAGGACATCCGCCCCGGCGACCAGGTTCTGATCAAGCGGGCGGGAGATGTCATTCCCCAGGTGGTGGGGCCGGTGGACAAGGATGAGGAGGGCCGGGGCGAGCCCTATGCCTATCCCGGCGAATGTCCGGAATGCGACTCTCCCATCGTCCAGGACCCGGACGAGGCCCTGGTCTACTGCCGTAACGTAAACTGCCCCGCCCAGCGGTTCGAGTCGCTCAAGCACTTTGTCAGCCGGGCGGCGCTGGATATCCGGGGCCTGGGTCCGAAGACCCTCCGCAAGCTGCTGGAACTGGAATTGGTGGCCGGTCCGGCCGATCTCTATTCTCTGACGGCCGAACAACTGAGCGGGCTCGAGGGGTTCAAGGAAAAGTCCATTGAAAACCTGTTGGCCGGGATCGACGGCAGCCGCCGCCAGCCTCTCCCCCGGGTGCTCTTCGGATTGGGGATTCGTCACGTGGGAGAAACCGCCGCCGCGCTCCTGGCCGGGGAGTTTCGAGGGGTGGAGCGCTTGATGCAGGCGTCCCCTGAGCGGATCATGGAGGTCTCCGGCATCGGACCCGAGATTGCTCGCAGTGTGGCCGACTACTTCGAGGTCGAGGAGAATCGCGAGCAGGTGAAGAGGCTGAGGGCGGCCCGCTTGCAACTCAAGATGGCCGGCGACGACAGGGACGCGCCGACGGCCCTGGAGGGGAAGACGCTGGTGGTGACCGGGACCTTGCCGTCCCACAGCCGGAGAGAGATTTCCGAATTGATCAAGGCCAACGGTGGAAAAGTCACCAGCTCGGTTTCCAAGAAGACCGGCTACCTGGTAGCTGGATCCAACGCGGGGTCGAAGCTCCGGCGCGCCCGTGAGTTGGAGGTTCCGGTCTTGACTGAAGAGGAATTCCTGAAGCTCCTGCAGGGTGAACCGTGAAGACGGAACGCGTCACCGGTACAACCCCCGGACGGCTGCCGGCAGGAACGTGGGTCCGGGTTTGCATCGGCTGGGATCTGTCGTGACATCTGACCGCAAGTCCGAACGCCATTCCCTGGAGGCCTGTCCGAGCTGCCGATACACGCTCAGCCGGCGCAGCACGTGGTGTCCCTACTGCGGGGTTCAACTCACCCACCCACCCTGGAAGAAGGTGGGTGCCTGGATTCTGCTGGTGTTGATCGTCTATGGGCTGGTCCAATGCCATCTTCGGTTGCTGGACGGCCCCAACGGGCTGAATTCGCTGCCGTGAGAGGTCCTGAGATGAAGACTCCCGGCTACCGGCACCATTCGGTGACCCACGTGGGCTGGGTGCGTCCCGTGAACGAAGACACTTTGATCGAGTCTCCGGAAAATCATCTGTTCGGAGTGTGCGACGGGATGGGTGGGCATGCCGCCGGAGAAGTGGCCAGCGCACTTGCGGCTACGGTTTTCCGGCGCGTACTGGCGGATGGTGTCCTGTCCCCGGCATCGGCCTTGCGCGAGGCCATCCGCCAGGCGGACGAGGCGGTTTACCGGGATCAGATGGTCCATCCGGAGCGCCAGGGAATGGGAACGACTCTCAGCGCGCTCCGGCTATCCGGACCGGCGCCGGTAGAGGCCTGGATCGGCCATGTGGGCGATAGTCGTGTCTATCGGTTCCGGAATCAGAAATTGGAACAATTGACGACCGATCACTCACCGGTATTCCGGCTCTATCAGGAGGGTCTTCTCTCCAAGGAGCAGGCTCGCCGACATCCGCACAAGCATCTCGTGGAACAGGCGCTGGGGTTGAGCCCTCCGGTCGAGACGGATGTTTTTGCCGTGGACGTCCGAGCCGGAGATCTCTTTCTGCTCTGTACCGACGGTCTGAGCGATCAGGTCGCGGACGATGAGATCGAAGACGTGTGCCGGTCCGGATCCGTCCGCGCCATGGCCCGTCATCTGGTGCAAGCCGCCAACTTCAAAGGTGGATTGGACAACGTCTCCGTGGTGCTCGTTCAAATCGGCTGATGGATGAGAAGGGGAGAGTCATGAAGCCGAATGATGCGCACTGCCATTTTTTCTCCCGGAACTTCGTCCGGACGCTGGCAGGGGAGAGAGGGATCCGGGGGGACGACCCCGTGGCCGATGCCTGCCGAATCCTGGCGTGGGACCCGCCCGGCTCCAACCGGGAGTTGGCTGACCGTTGGGCTGCGGAGCTGGATCGCCACCAGGTCGGCCGGGCGGCGATCATCGCCAGTGTCCCTGAAGATGAGGAATCGGTGGCGGAAGCCTTGGACCGGCATCCCGGGCGCTTTGTCGGTTTCTTCATGGTGGACCCGACGCGGCCGTCGGCCGCGGACCGGACGGCTCGAGCGGTCACGGAGCTGGGACTCCGCTGCGCCTGCCTGTTTCCCGGAATGCACGGATACGAACTCTCGGACCCGCAAGTGCTTCGCCTGGTCGAACGTCTGGCGTCCCTGCCCGGCACGGCGTTGTTCATTCATTGCGGGGTGCTGACGGTCGGGGCCAGGAAGAAGCTGGGATTGCCGGCCCGGTTCGACCTCCGGTATTCGAATCCCTTGAACGTTCATCCGTTGGCGCTGGCCTATCCGGATCTGCCGTTCATCCTCCCTCACTTCGGGGCCGGCATGTTCCGCGAGGCCCTCATGCTGGGAGACCTCTGTCCCAATGTCCACCTGGACACGTCCAGCTCCAATTCCTGGATTCGATACTCGGGATTGACCCTGGAGCAGGTCTTCGCCCGCGCCCTCGAGATCCTGGGGCCGGACCGGATTCTGTTTGGAACCGACTCTTCGTTCTTTCCGCGGGGCTGGCAACGTCCAGTCTGGGAGGAGCAGTCGCGGATTTTGGAGCTTCTCGGCCTGGACCGGGACGATCGGCGCAAGATCCGGTCCGTCAACTTCGATCGGATCTTTCCTCCAGGAGCCTGACCAGGAACCCCTTGGCCCGGTCGTAGACTCCCGGGCTGGAGCTCTCCCTGGGACCCGCCACGTTCAGAACCCGGATCCGGTACCGCCGGATCCATCTCATGACCGGTTCGGTTCCGGGTGCCTGGTCCAGGTCCACCCGTCGGCAGGGCCGCCCCCGGCTTCGGGCCCGCTCCCAGGTGAGCCGGGTTCCACCGTCAACTTGAGTTCGGAAAAGGATGAGCGTCCCGTCCGAATCCCGAACGTTCCAGTCGGTTCTCTGGCCGTATCGCCGGAGGGGCGTCTCCCGGAGCGGATAGCGGCTATCGAGAGGACCGTCCTCGGCCCGGCGGCCCCTCGGGCACCACCCGCCGCAATCGAACGAAAGCTCCAGGGCCACGTCCAGAGCCGCCCGGTCGACTCCCGTCTGTCCTCCCGAGACGATTCGATTCGGCCAGCCTTCCAGGTTGCGCCTCTGTTCCAGGACACGGGGCCACGTACCGCTCGTACGGATTGACGGCACCTGCCGCCCGCCCGGCGATTTCGAGTTCCCAATCTTTCGTGGACTCCATTTCGGGTCTCCGGAGGTGGCATTGTCAATTTTTTGTCAGGGGTCCAGGAAGAAAAAAGCGGGTTTGTAAACAGCCAAAACGGTATAAATTCTTTTTGCACAGACCCTGGCGAAGAAACTGCGCGGGAGGTATTTTCGGGCGATTTCAAGAGTATGTGGACAAGGTGTGGATAAATTGTGGCTGTGGGATCATAAGTGAAGTTGCAATTGCGGATAGGGTTTTGCAGCCGAAATCCACAAGAAAAAGGCCCAATTTCTTGGTGAATTTTTTGGTTGCGCGGGCCTGAGAAAGGCGTAAACTTCTCGTTGTCCCAAGGGGTAGACGCAAGTTGGCCCCGAGGCGGCGCCGGTCGCAGGTAGCCGATCCGGCTCCGGGATTTCGGTCCTGGAAAAGGGGAGGCGGCCAGTGGCGGGCGGGCGAGGTTCTCGCCGGTCTCGGCCGGTTGAGGGGCGAGCGCCGAAGAGGCCCGCCGGGTCTGCCGGAGCCTTCGGGCGAGGGCAGCGAAGGCGGGTGTTCAGAGGCTGCTATCGGGGGTGCGGCTCCAGGGCGGCAAGTTGCTTCGATTTTGAGGTCAGCCGGTAATACCGGGGGATTCTCAATGAAGGACGGCCCCCTTGGAGAGGAGTGGAAGTCGCCAGGGGCAAGGGCAGGCTCCTTCAGGGGCTTGGCCGAACGCGGCGGCGGATGCTCCACTTGGGGGCGCGGAAACTGGCCCCACTCGGGTCGGAAGAGCGTGCCTTCCGAGGCAGTGCAGCTTGCGAATATCACTTGGGACACTTTTTTTTGCCTTCCCAGTGTTCGTTCCCTTCTTTCTCTGGCGGTGCCCACGCAGTGATCGTCGGATCTCCCGTGAGGGATTCGGGGTATATTACGGATTCTCGAAACTACGTGAGATGAAGGTGTGATCGTACTCAAATTTGGTGGCACCTCAGTTCAGGACACGGACGCGGTGACGCGAGCCGTCCAGGTCATTCGGCGGCAACTGTCCCGGGGCGAGGTCGTAGTCTTGTCCGCCATGGGAAAGACCACCAATGGACTGCTGGAGATGGCTCGAAGCGCCTCGTCCGGGGATATCGACAGGGCCGGGTCGATACGGGACGGCCTGAGGGACTTGCACCTGGGGTTGGCTCGCGAGCTCCTCTCGGGCCGCCGCTGGAAGAGTGTGGAAGCGTCGCTGTCCGGCCTTTTCCAGGAGATGACCGACATCGTCCAGGGACTCTACCTGCTGGGCGAGACCAGTCTCAGGAGCATGGACCGTGTCGCCTCTTTCGGCGAACGCCTGAGCACGCTGATTTTCTCCGAAGTGCTGCGGGAGAATGGAATTTCCACCGAGTTGGTGGACTCGCGGGAACTGATCCGGACCGACGACCAATTCACCAGGGCTTCCGTTTTGCAGGAGCTCACCCGGAGTTGCGTCCGGCACCAGCTTCTGCCCAGGTTGCGGGAGGGCAAGGTGATCGTCGCACCGGGATTCATCGGCTCCACGGTCGACGGGGTCACGACCACCATCGGGCGGGGAGGGTCCGATTACACGGCCTCCCTGATCGGCGCCGCGCTGGATGCGGAAGATATCCAGATCTGGACCGACGTACCGGGCGTCCTCACCGCCGACCCCCGAATCGTTCCGGACGTCTACAAGATTCGGGCCATCTCCTTCGCGGAAGCAGCCGAGCTGGCCTATTTCGGGGCCAAGGTGCTCCATCCCAGCACGCTGGTGCCGGCCATCGACCGGGACATCCCCGTGCATGTCTGCAACTCCAGGCAGATCGACCAGCCGGGAACCTTCATTTCCGCGGCCCCCGTCTCCTCCTCCAGTCCCATCAAGTCCATCGCCTGCAAACGGGGCATCACCATCGTCAACATCCTGTCCACCCAGATGTTGCTCTCCTATGGCTTCCTGCGCCGGATCTTCGAGGTGTTCGAGGCCCACGAAACGGTGGTGGACGTGGTGGCCACATCCGAGGTCAACGTCTCCCTGACCGTGGATTCCTCTCAGGAGCTGGAGGCGATCTGCAGCGACCTGGCGGAGTTCGGCGAGGTCCGGGTCGCGCCCGACACGGCCATCATCTGCACCGTGGGAGAAGAGGTGAAGGAAACCCCCGGGATCGCGGCCCGGATCTTCGGGGCTCTGGAGGGGATCAACGTGCAGATGATCTCCCAGGGAGCGTCGCGCATCAACATGACATTTCTGGTTGCGGAGGAGACAATGGAGGAGGCTGTCCGGCTGCTCCACGACGAGTTTTTCCGGCAGCCGGACCCGGAGTTGTTCGAGCGCGTACGGTAAAAACGGTTCGCGGTTCCGGAGCCCTTTACCGTTAGAGAAGAAGTCCGGGGTGGACATGAACATCACGTTGATCGGCTACGGAAAAATGGGAAGGGCCATCGAGGCGGCCGCGCAAAAGGCGGGAGACGAGATCGTCTACTGGATGGACATCGACGAGAATCCGTTGGAGGCGGGTTTCTCAGGCGATTGGATCGCCCGAACCGATGTCCTCATGGACTTCTCGACCCCGCATATCGTTCCCATGAACGTGGCGAACGCCGTGCGCAGCGGGATTCCCATCGTCGTGGGCACGACCGGTTGGTATGACCAGATCGAGACGGTCCGGGACACGGTGGTCCGGGGCGGCGGCGCCTGTGTCTGGGCGGGCAACTTCAGCCTCGGAGTCCAGATCTTCTTCCAGTTGACTCGCCGCGCCGGCGAGATGTTCTCCCGGTTCGAGGAATACGATCCCTACTTGGTGGAGACCCACCACGTTCAGAAGCTGGACGCGCCGTCCGGCACCGCCATCACCATGGAAAAGATCCTGGGCGAGTGTTATGGCCGTCCGGTGAACGCCGTCAGTGTGCGGGCGGGATTTTTCCCCGGGATCCACGTCGCCGGGTTCGACTCGGCGGTGGATACCATCAAGCTGGAGCACCAGGCGCGCAGCCGCGACGGTTTCGCCCGGGGCGCTCTGTTCGCCGGCCGGTGGATCCAGGGCAAGCAGGGCTTCCACGCGTTCGAGGATGCCGTTTTCGGAGAGCAAAATGATTGAACTGAAAGGCTGTGGAACCGCCTTGGTCACCCCCTTCAAGTCTAACCGTGACGTGGATGTGGACGCGTACCGCAAGTTGGTGGAGTGGCAGATCGAATCGGGAATCGACTTTCTGGTGCCCTGCGGGACCACCGGCGAGAGCGTCACCCTGACTGAGGAGGAATATGCATATGTCATTCAGGTCTGCGTGGAGACGGCGTCGGGAGCGGTTCCGGTGGTGGCTGGTGCCGGGACCAACGATACCCTCTACGCTTGCCAACTGGCGCTGGGTGCTCAGCATGAAGGCGCGGACGCCATCCTCTCGGTGACTCCCTATTACAACAAGCCGACCCCCGAGGGAATTTTCCGGCATTTTTTCGAAGTCGTCCGTGACCTGTCCATCCCCCTGGTGTTCTACAACGTCCCGGGACGGACCGGCACCAACATCCCGGTGGATACCCAGCTCCGCCTGGCCGGAGTGGACGACATCATAGGAGTCAAAGAAGCCAGCGGGAACCTGGATCAAATCATGGATCTGCTGAGGCGAAGGCCCGACGGTTTCCTGGTCCTCTCGGGTGATGACAGCCTGGCCTTTCCCATGGCCTGCCTGGGCGCGGAAGGGGTCATCTCCGTGGCCAGCAACGTGATCCCGGCGGAGATGTCCCGAATGATGGCTCTGGTCCGGGAGGGGGAGCTGGCCGAGGCGCGCGCCCTGCACCACCGCTATCTCAATCTCATGAACCTCAATTTTGTGGAGTCCAACCCCATCCCGGTCAAATACGCCCTGGCCCGGATGGGCCGACTGACCGAGTCGTATCGATTGCCCCTCTGCCCCATGGCCGCGGGGAACAAGGAGAAGATGGACCGGGAGCTGGACCGCCTCGAGTTGTGCCATGTCGGAAGCCATTGAGCGCCTTTTCGAAGCCGGGGAGTTCACTTCCCAGGATCGGGTCACCCTGGACGCCTTTCTGGACGACCTGGATGCGGGACGGGTCCGGGCGGCCGAGAAGGTGGACGGAGAATGGAGAGTCAACGGCTGGGTCAAGAAGGGAATACTCGCCGGTTTCCGGATGGGAGTTCTCAGCGACGTCTCCATCAACGAGGCTTTTCGGTACTTCGACAAGGACACGTTTCCCCTGAAGCGGTTCTCGCTTGACTCGGGGGTGCGCATCGTGCCGGGAGGCTCGTCGATCCGCCGCGGCTGCCATGTGGCCGCGGGGGTGACCTGCATGCCTCCCATGTACATCAACGCCGGCGCCTACGTGGACGAGGGGACCATGGTCGATTCCCATGCCCTGGTCGGATCGTGCGCCCAGATCGGGAAGCGGGTCCATCTGAGCGCCGGGTGCCAGATCGGCGGCGTGCTGGAGCCGGTGGGGGCTCTCCCGGTGATCGTGGAGGACGACGCCCTGGTGGGCGGCAATACCGGCGTCTACGAGGGGACCATCGTCGGGCGGGAGGCGGTCCTGGCCGCGGGAGTGATTCTGACGGGCTCGACGCCGGTCTACGATCTGGTGCAGGAGACCGTCTACCGGTCCGCGCCCGGTGCTCCTCTCAAGATTCCACCCGGCGCCGTGGTGGTGCCCGGGTCCCGGCCGGTCCGCGAGGGCTTCGGGAGGCAACACGGCCTGTCTCTGTATGCTCCGGTGATCGTCAAGTACCGGGATTTGAAAACCGAGGGGTCGGTCCAACTCGAAGACCTGCTTCGTTAGCCCGTGGCGACAGTCGACGTGGTCCGCCGCCTTCGCGCCGCTTTCTTATGAGTCCCAGATTCGCCCGACGCCTGGACGGGATCGAGATCTCGATGATCCGCCAGATCATGTCCCGGGCCGCAGGCTGCGTGAACTTGGGACTGGGCGAGCCGGAGTTCCCGGATCCTCCACGGGTCCGGCAGCAGGCGCGCCGGGTGTTGGAAGGTGGACGGATCGGCTACTCTCCCAATGCCGGGGTCCCCGAGCTTTGCCGGCGGGTCCACAAGTACCACGGTGGCCGCGACGGTCATACGGTCTGCGTGACCAACGGGAGCCAGGAGGCCCTGTTCGACGCGGTGTTCGCCCTGGCGGGGCCGGGGGACGAGGTGCTGGTTCCCAATCCGGGATACGTCACCTACCCGACGGCGGTCCGTTTGGCCGGAGCCACGCCGGTCCCTTACGCGTTGCGGTCCTGCGACGGATTCCGTTTGGATCTGGAAGAGCTCAAGGCCCTGGTCTCACCTCGAACCCGGGCATTGATTCTCAACACGCCTTCCAATCCCACGGGCCGGACCCTCACATTGGAACAACTCCAAGGTGCGGCCCGTCTGGCCGAAGAAAACGATCTGGTGCTCGTCAGCGACGAAATCTACCGGGAGACCTACTACGGGTCGCCTCCGCCGTCGGTTCTGGATGCGACGGATGCCGCCGTCGTCATCTGCGGGTTCTCCAAGTCAGCCGCCATGACCGGATGGCGCCTGGGCTGGGCATGCGGGCCCCAGGCCATCATCGACAAGGTGACCGTGCTCCACCAGAACACCTCCATCTGTGCGTCCACGTTGACCCAGAGGGCGGCTCTGGCGTTGTTCACGCTGGAGGGCAGGGACGAGATCGAACGGATGCGGCAACGATTGGCGCGAAATTGCCGATTCACCTGCCGTTGGCTCGACCGGCGGATGGGACAATCGTTCGTTCCGCCCGACGGGGCCTTCTACGTCATGGTCTCGATTGAGGAAACGGGTCTCGACAGCCTCTCGGCGAGTTTGGAGCTGCTCCAGGACAAGGTGGCCACGATTCCCGGCGCCGCCTTCGGGTCCGAGGGAGAAGGCTACCTGAGGCTTTCGTTCGCCTGTCGGCCTGAATCGCTCAAGAGAGGGCTCCGGCGGTTCGAGAAGGGCATCAACAGACTCGTGCAGAATCGGACCTGACGCAGGTGATCGCATGGCGTTCGCACCCATCGTCACCTTCAGCAGCGATTTCGGGAGCAGTGGTCCGTACGTCGGCGCGGTCAAGGGCGCCATCCTGAAGATCTGCCCCCAAGCCCGAATCGTGGACATCAGCCACGAGATCTCCTCTCACAACATTCTCGAGGCGGCGTTCAATCTGGCTTGCAGCTATTCTTATTTTCCGGCCGGGACCATTCACCTGGCAGTGGTGGACCCGGGCGTAGGGTCCGAGCGGCGAGGCATCGTGGTCGCCACCGACCGGTACCGCTTCGTGGGTCCGGACAACGGCCTCTTCACGCTGGTCTACCGGCGGGAGAAGGTGAAACAGGTCATCTCCATCGAGTCGGAACGGCATTGCCGGGAGACGGTGTCGGCCACCTTCCACGGCCGGGACGTCTTCGGCCCCGCCGCGGCCTGGATGGCCTGCGGTACGGAGCCGGAGCGACTGGGACCGGAGATCACGGATTGGCAAGAACTGCCGCTCATCCTCCTGGAACGGGAGGAGCCCGGTCGAGTCGGCGGAGTGGTCCTGCAGGTCGACCGGTTCGGGAACGTCATCACCAGCGTCCACGATCGAGGGCTTCAGGATCTCCTGGGCAACGAGCCGGTGCTGGTGGAGTTTTCGGCTGGAGGCCGAAGAATCAGCCGGCGTTGCCGCACCTACGCCGAGGCGCCGGAGGGAGAGCTTGTCTACCTGGAGGGGAGCAGCGGGTACTACGAGATCGCGATCCCGGAGGGGTCGGCGGCCGGCGTTCTGGGCCTGAAGGTGGGAGACGCGGTCCAGGTCAGGGTTGGTTAGACCGCAGAGCCTTGCGAAGCGCGTCCACGGCCAGGTCCGCGGCGTGCAGCTTGTGGGAAGGCAACCCTCCCAGATAGTTCAGGATCGATTCGGCCGTGATTTTCCGGCACTCCCCGCTCCGGAGATTCCGGCACATCTGGGTGACCGCCGCCGAGGCGGCGATTGCGGCCGGGCATCCATAGGTCTCGAAGCGGCTGTCCACCACGACGTCCTGGTTCAGCTTCAGGTAGAGATGGGTGATGTCGCCGCAGACCGGGTTTTCGGCTCGGGCCGTATGGGTGGCGCCAACGAGACTTCCCCGGTTGGGGAGTTCACGAATGAGCTCTCTGGCTTTCTCGCTGTACACGGTCTCGACTTTCCCGGTAGAGAGGGGAGAGCTCCCTCATCCTCTGCACGGTGCTGGGGAGCACGTCCAGAGCCGTCATGATCTCTTCCCCGGTGGTCAACCGGCTGAGACTGAGCCGAAGCGCGCTCTCCACCCGCCGGTTCTCGAACCCCATGGCCTTCAGGACGTGGGAAGGCTCCAACGACCCCGAAGAGCAGGCCGCGCCGGTAGAGACGGCGATTCCCTGGAGGTCCAGTGAAATGAGCAGGGCCTCTCCCTCGACGCCTCGAAAACTCAGGTTGGTGGTGTGGGGCATCCTTCGCAGCGTCGATCCATTGATCCTGGCCTGGGGTATGCGCTCCAGGAGTCCCGTCTCCAGCCGGTCCCGCAGAGATCGGACCCGGTGGTCGAAATCCGCCAGGCCGTCCTTCGCCCGGGCGGCCGCCTTGCCCAAAC
>JAPOYZ010000312.1:0-10638 GCA_026706325.1 Candidatus Aminicenantota bacterium | reverse complement strand
GATCCACGGCGCCGGCAGCTTCTACGACCCGATCTCCCTCACCGAGGACAACGATCCTCCCCGCCGTCCCCGTTCATGGGAACCGCCCAAGAGCAGAGAGTTCATCTCCACCCCGTGGCGGATGTAGAGTGCCCCGGCTCCCTTGGGCCCGTGGATCTTGTGGGCCGAAAGTGAAAGCAGGTCCACGCCAAGGTCGTTGACGTCCACGGGAATCTTGCCCGCCGACTGGACCGCGTCGGAATGAATGAGGATTCCCTTTTCCCTGGCCAACCGCCCCACCGCGCGCAGGTCCTGAATCGCTCCGGTCTCGTTGTTGGCATGCATGATGGAGATGAGGATCGTGTCCTCACGAACCGAGGCGTGCAGGTCCTCGAGCCGGATCAACCCCTGGCGGTCCACCGGCAGATAGGTCACCTGGAATCCTTCCTCCTCCAACTGCTCCATGGTCCTCAGGACTGCGGGATGCTCGATGGTGGTGGTAATGAGATGCCGCCCCTTCCCGGAGTGGCCGGCGGCGATTCCCCGGATGGCGGTGTTGTCCGACTCGGTCCCACCGCTGGTGAAGACGATCTCTTTGGGCAGGCAGCCGATGAGGTCGGCCACCGCCTGCCGGGCCGTCTCCACGGCTTCGCGCGCCTGCTGGCCGAATTCGTGAATCGACGAGGCATTGCCGTAGTCCTGGAGAAAGTGGGGCGTCATGGCCTCCAGCACCAGCGGATCCACTCGAGTCGTGGCGTTGTTGTCCAGATAGACTTGCTTCACTGCCGTCGCTTCTCCCGTTCCACCCTGCTTGTTTCCAAGACTCGGAGGCGTTTACGCCGCGGCCGGCCATCGACCTTGACAGCCCCCGGATCCGATCTTACTAGAACAGTGGCTGGCCAAGAAGGAACAAACAAGACGATTGACATGAAAAGGAGGTCAACGATGAATCTCACCAGAGTGACGCCATTTGCAGGATTCGACGGATTGCACCGGTTGATGGATCACTTCCTCCGGGACACCCATTTCCTTGCTCCCGCCGGAAGTGACGAGATCCACCCCGTGCGCCGGCCCATCTCGGACGTGTACGAGACCGGAGACAGCCTGGTCTTCACCATGGAGCTGCCCGGATTCGACAAGAGCGAGATCGAGGTCAACGTCAACAGCGACTATCTGGAAGTCAAGGGCGAGCACAAGGCCCAGGAGAAGGAGGATCGCACCTACCGCCAGGTCCAAAGGTGGCACGGCCGGTTCCAGCGTTCCTTCCGGCTTCCCCCCCGCGGACTGAATCGGGAGAAGGTCTCGGCCGAGCTGAAGAACGGAGTTCTCAGCATCTCCATCCCCAAGCTGAAGCCGAAGACGCCCAAGCAGATCGCGATCCGGGTCAACTGAAGCTCCCTGCCCGAGGGCCCCGGAACCTCCCCCCTCCGGGGCCCTTTCCACTTGGTAGAAAAACCTGGGAACTCTCCCACCGGATCGGAGCGGCGGTTTTCCTACCGCCGCACTCCGTTGTGACAAACTTGGCGACGAAGACTGGGCGTTTGAAAATTGCCCCTTTTTCCTCGGAAGGGGGGACATTCTTGTCTCCCTCTTATCGGCCGCCCCGAAACCACTGGATTCAAGGCCGACGCAAAAACCAACAGCGGATTGCTCTCTCCGTTCGGCCTCATTTTTCGGGATAGCCGCTCGATCGGGTCCATCTTGCAGGGGGAACGGCTTCTGGTAGAATACAACCCTTTTCGAGAGCCGGGGTAGCTCAGTCGGTAGAGCAGGGGACTGAAAATCCCCGTGTCGGCGGTTCGATTCCGTCCCCCGGCACCCCTCTACGAATTCGCCTTCTCCCCTTACTCCCTTCCGTTCGCAGACGCAGCATTCGGTTCCCGACGCCCCCGCCAACTCGCAACGTCGTGGAGCGCATCTCGATGTGAAGGCGGGGCGAGCACCTGCTGCTCACGGAAAAGGCGTCGAGCCGGCTCAGCAGAAGATAATCTTTGTGCTGTCCAGTCACCCCTTGCAGAATGATCACGATTCAACTAAGTTTATTGGACTAAGTCTTAGGAGGATTGCATGCGGACCGTCAATATGCACGAAGCCAAGACCCACCTTTCACGTCTTGTACAGGCCGCTGCCCGTGGCGAGCCGTTCATCATCGCTCGGGCCGGCAAGCCGATGGTCAAAGTTGTCGCGGTGGAGGCGCCGGATCCCGGAACCGTGTGCCGAATCGGGTTTCTGGCCGGCAGAATCTCGGTGCCGCCCGACTTCGACCGTATGGGCGCTGACGAGATCGAGACATTGTTCGAAGGTGGGGCGTGAGTTTCCTCCTTGACACTCATGTTCTCCTCTGGGCCGCGGGCGTGCCGGATCGATTGCCGGCCGATGCGCGCACGCTGTTCGAAAACCCTGCGACCAAGTTGATCTACAGTGTGGCATCGCTCTGGGAGGTGGCTATCAAGAGCGGGTTGGGGCGCGCGGATTTCAGCGTCGATCCGAGCCTGCTGCGCCGGGGGTTGCTGGAGAATGATTACACGGAATTGGCCGTGACCGGCGCCCATGCAGTGGCTGTGCATGGGCTGCCGCCGATCCACAAGGATCCATTCGACCGCCTCCTGGTCGCACAAGCTCTGATTGAAGGGGTGACGCTGGTGACGGTGGATGAAGTCGTCGGGCGCTACCCGGGGCCGATCCGGGTACTTTGACGCCAATCTGAATGTAGGTGACAGTCCCCTTCTCGGTTCCGCTCTGTCATGACTACTTGCGGAACTTCCGAAAGTAAGTGACAGCCCCCTTCACACACATGAAGCCTACCAGCGAAGAACTCCGCCAACTCGGTCGGCGCGACCCCGTGCTGGGAGCGGCCATGCGACGGTTGCCACCCTTTCCGGGCTTCCCGACGGGGGTGCTCGCCCGTGGTTCGCACTTTCAGGCGATCGCCAGGTCGATCGCCTTCCAGCAACTCGCCGGCGCGGCCGCGAACACGATCTACTCGCGGGTGTGCGCTCTGACCCCGGGACCACGTTTCCCTACTGTCGAAGAGTGTCTCGAGCTGTCCGATGAAGCGTTTCGCAGCGCGGGATTCTCGGCCCCGAAAACCCGGGCCGTCAAGGACTTGGCAGCCCGGTGTGTGGATGGCTCCGTCCGTCTGCGCAGCGTGTCCCGGATGACGGACGACGAAATCGTGGAGATGCTGTCGTCCGTGTGGGGAATCGGCGAGTGGACCGCGCAGATGTTCCTGATGTTCCGTCTCGGCCGCCTTGATGTGATGCCCGTTGGGGACCTGGGTGTCCGCGAGGGCGTGCGTCTCCTCGACGGGCTGGACGAGCGCCCCGTTCCGGCCGTCGTTCTGGAACGCGTCGAGGTCTGGCGGCCGCTGCGTTCCGTCGCGACCTGGGTTCTCTATCGCCTGTGCGATGAGGCCAGGGATGTCGGCATGACCGCATGACGCTTGACCCGGGTCGCACGTATCAGTTCGGACAGGCCCCCGTTCGAGCACTGACCGTGTCGGGGAAAGAAAGTGACTGTCCCCTTCTCGGTTCGGAAGAAGCGATTCGAAACTCCTGCCTGCAAAGCCCCATCGCTCGGAGCGATGCCCGGACGGGCGGTTGTCGAGTGCGGGCCGTCCCTTTGGGGGCCAGGCGGACACTTTATTCTCCCTGTCAGTGTGCTCTGAATGACTGTGGCGAGTTGAATTAGGGTCCCCGTACATAAGGGGCCTCTTGAGAGTTTAGACTAAGGGAATCCACTCTGAGTGCGTTTGGTCAGTCAGCGAGGAGGTTGCCGTGAAGCTAGTGTCTGTGTTCGTGATCGGTCCCCTGTTGTTGCAGACTTCCACTGTCAGTTCTGCCGAGGAGAAGGAGCTTATCGCGCCGATTTTCACGCAGGCCGGCCAGTTGAGCTCTTGGCTCTCCATTTCGGAATCCTCGGGCCGGCACGTTGTAGTGGGAGTGCAGGAGTACACGGTTACGGGAGAGAGGGCGAAAGAGACGAGCTACATTCTCGATCACAATACTATGGTCAATCATAACGCGTACCATTCGTTCACTGGTCCCGACACGAATAACGGATGGGCAAGGGTGACTTTTCCAGACGACCGAGATCTGCATATTGTCAGTACAATAGCGGACTACAGTCGGCGTGGTACGTACGGTACGTACGCTGAGTCCCAGCTTGTAGAACCTGCCCCGGCGTTCCGCCTGTTCGCCAAGTCAACGTTTGAAGGAGAAACAGGGATCGCCATTGTCAACCCGACGTCGGAGACGCAGACAGTCTCCTTCGCCTTTCACGAGCATCATCCGCGCCACAAGATCGTGACAAAGAAGGAGTGGGAGATTGAAAGCGGAAACAAGTTGAGCATGTTCCTGTCAGAGTGGCTTCCCCTGGAAGGAACCGAAGGCGACGAGTACGTGGTTACTGGTATCGTGCGAGTCCAAGGGGAAACTGTCATTGCCGTGGGAGCTCTCAACTACTCACAGGTGGCGGGGTGGTTTGAGACTGTTCTTGTGACAGAGGAGAAAGGTACGGTCCCCAATCGGGCGCCGGTTTCTGCTGGTCCGATCACGACCCAAACCGTCGCGGTCGGGGATACTGCGACCGTCGACCTGTCTCCCTACTTTACCGACATCGACGGCGATGCGCTCAGCTACTCGGCTATATCGTCCGACCTCGGCGTTGCGAGCGTGTCCGTTTCCGGCGAAGCCCTGACCATCACCGGGACCGGTATGGGGACTGCCGCTGTGCAAATCACCGCCAGCGATGAGGGTGGCGCCTCCGCGAAACGGAGCATGATGGTGAGGGTCGGTTCGGCTGCCCGCTTCGAAGACCAGTTCGCCAGCGAAGCGAGCCTTGCACGTTGGCAGGCCCACCATGCGGACCTGCTGGTCGACGACGGGGTCCTGGCCGTCATTGGGGCCACTCCCAACGTGGCAGGGATGGCCATCCACACCCTCGAGGCGCCGATCGCTTCCTGGGAGCTGGGCGTGCGCGTCGGGCGGGAAGACGATGACGGTCTGCCATCCATCGTGGTGTTCGTCAACGACACGACATTCTCCGCATACAGAATTGATGTGGGTAACTTCCTGCCCATCAGGCCACAGACCAACATCATCAACTATCGTCTGGTGGTTTACGATGCAGGCCACGGCAGGTGGCAGCCCGTGTCCGGTGCTTCCGGCCTATCCGACGAGATCCACACCGAAGAAGGCGAGTTCTCCGAGATAACGTTGTCCGTGAAGAACGGTCGAATCCGGGCAAGTGCGGGCAACAGCACGCTCTTCGACTTCACGGTCGACAGCATTCCGTGGCTGGCGGGAGCCTCCACCGACGCCGTGGAAGTGGGACTGGTCATCGTCGATCTGGAACCCGACAACACCGCAATCTTCGACTGGGTCACCCTCGACGGCATCGCGATCGAGAGGACTGCGGCTACGATCTCTCTTGCGCGACCTCGCCCGCTACCCTGAAGTCGTCGTCCGCGCGGGCCGGGAAACTAAGTGACTGTCCCCTTTTCGGCGCTCTCGGCGCTCTCGCTCTGATCTCCCGAACGGGGAGCCTCGCTTCGATGAGCCGAGGGCAGGTGCCGGTATCGTTCCTTGTCCCGTTCACGCTACCGTTCCTTCCATAAGCGGACGACGAAGCAGTCCTGTTCCTCGACGAGATCCGGCTCCGTGCCGTTGTGGGCTCGCATCGACTCGATGATGCGTTGACGCACGCCCATTCCATACTGCTCGATGTAGCCGTAGTCGCGAAGAATCTCCTTGAGCAGATCGTTACGCGTCACTCGAACCACACCTTCCTTCATCTTCTCCACGGTGACCCCGATCCGAAGCCGGCCGGGCGAGATGACTTCCAGACGATCTCCGTAGAGCGAGACCTCGATGTCCGTCCCTTCACGAGTGTAGTCGCGATGGGCCACCGCGTTCACCACGGCGTCCCTCACCACGTCAACGGGCAACACATTCTTGCGGCGCCGGCGTCGCCCTTCGAGCCACGCGACGCTGCCCATGTTGCGCACGACGAAGTCCACCTTGCGGTCGATGACTCCCTTTTCGACCACCGAACCGCGCCGGGAAACCACCGACACCAAAGGACCTCGGATTCTCTCCGCGTCGACCGAGCCACACGGAGGAAGAAAGTGACTGTCCTTCTCTCTCTCGGGCGTGATTCTCAGGCCTGACAAGAATACGACCCCTATTGGACCCCTATTGGACCCCCAGAGGGCTGCAACGAGCCTATTCACTTTCTCCAGATCGAATTCGTCTCCATCTGGCCCCTGGTCCACGACCCGTTGACTTCGCCAAACCGCGATCACGCAACCCCGCCAACGCTCGCTTGATCTGCCGCTCGCTGGCATCAGTTACCAAACCAGCGACAATCTCGCGCAAGGCCAAGCCATCCTTCGCGCCTTCAAACAGCGACAGAATTGCTTCTTGCCGCTTGATCACGTCACCGCCGCGGCCTTTGGTTGGAACGTAGTCGGCGCGTCGAAAGCGCACCGTCACGCAATCGCGGTGTTCCTCGATCTCGGGACGGGGCAGTCCGGCGGAGGTCGCCAGTTCCGCCATCCTGAGCGTACCGCGGCCCCACTCCTCGATAATGCCGCGCCGGTAAAAGGTGCGGGCGATCAGTGGATTCCAGGGCCGCGACTCGTGCGGCTCGAACAAATCATCCGGAGTCAGCCCGAAGTGGAGTAGGCCGGTCGACGTCACCTCCAGGCGATCGTCGTACACCGCGAGTCCGATGGAACCGCCACCCATTGCGTAGTCGCGGTGGCACAGAGCGTTCGCCAGCGCCTCGCGAGTGGCCAAGGGAGGGTAGAGCGGTTCGTCGATGCGCGCCATGCGTCCCGATTCGAACCGGCTCGCGATGGGTAGCGTTTCGCGCAAGAAACGCTGCGCGTTCGCCAGGAGTATGAAGGCGTTGCCGTTGAACTGCCGGTTGTCCAGGAAATCGGAGCGGCTGACGCCCCGAAAACGGGGCACGCGCAGTAGGCACTGCGGCATTTCGAACTCCAGGCGCTCCGAACTTCCGAACAGCACCGTTGCCGCACGAAGCAGCACATCGTCGCGGAGCAGTCCGAGCCCACGCAGCAGGTCCTGCGGCTCCCGGCTTCCGGGCTCGTTCAGCCGACCGATGCGCACCGCTTCCGAAATCGTATTGCGGATCTCGGCGACATCCAGATCGTCTACCGTCCACCCGGCGGCAGGCTGATTCTCCCATCGCTGCTCGCTGTGCATGCGCTCAAAAAGCAGCCTGTTGTATTCGTTGACCGACATGACCCGGGTAGTGTTGCCGACGCGCCGATAGGCGGCGCCCCGGTACTGGTACGGCGGCAAGGAACCTCGGCTCACGTGGACCGCGATCACCTGCCGACCCTCACCTACCTGGATCCTCTCGATCTCCGGGAACGCCGGCGGGTCGATTCTCTGGAGTTCGGCGCTCACCTCCTCAATCGTCCGGTTGCTCACTTGCTGACCCTCGACCTCCCCCGCCGGTGTTACGCCGAACAGCACGTGACCCCCACGCTGATTGAGCATGGCGCACAGGGTCGCCGCCGCCTCGCGGCGCGTTCCGGTTGTCGCCTTCCACTCGACCGTTTCGGACTCCCCGGCGGCAACCACTTTCGTTACCCATTCCAGCGTCATGGCGACTGCTCTTCACTGGCAGAACACGTTGGTTCGAGGACCGCCGTAAGGTCCACCGTCAACTGCGCGTGATGCCTGCTCAGCCACTGCTTCGCCCGTTCCGTCTCCGGGCAGACGCTTTGCACCGTGAGCCAGAATTTGGCGGAGTGGTCCGGGACGGCCAGATGCACCACCTCGTGCGCGACGAGATAGCGGAGTACGAAATCCGGCGCAAGGATGAGACGCCAGTTGAACGAGAGGTTTCGCCGGGACGAGCAGTTGCCCCACTTCGTGCGCTGGCCCATGACGTAGACGCGGCCGGGCTGCTGCCCGATGCGCGACGCCACGGTGGGAATGTAATCTGCAATCGCGGCCCGGGCTTCTCTTCTCAGCCAGTTTTAGAGGCCGCGCGCCGCCGGCGTTCGTGTGTCCGTTCCGCACCGGACAATGATTTGCCCGCCGGTCCACCCGACGAGGTTGCCGCGCGCCTTTGTATCGACGAACTCGACCCGCACCGGTGTCGGATTGCCGCGGTAAAGGATTTGACCACTTTGCCGCTCGATCGATGTCGAGGCTCTCGGATCCTGTATCAGGCACCGACTTGACTTCATAGTAGACGAGCCGAGCCGCTGGTAGAGCCTGCCCTCTTCCTCGCGGGTCGCCTCTCGTGACGTGCCGCCGGTGCGGACATAAGTCACCCAGGCATTCCCCCGTTTGGTCTTGCGAGGCTTGTCTGGCCTGTTGGCGCGAAGTTCCACCACCCCGATCCATGTCCCTCCGTCCATCCCCATGCAGCCCCAAACGGGCGTGGTGGAGGGTTGAAGTTTCTGCCGTGCGACGTTCATCATCCACTGCTGCGCATGCTCCCGGTTTCGGGTCAGACCCGAATCGGTTCCGTCGTCCTCCACCCCGAGCAGGTTCGTGCCACACACCAGGTCCAGCATTGCCGCCATCTCCTTCGCGAGGTCATCGGGATGGCAGTCGTCGCGCTTGAATTCGACGTGCGGGTTCTCCCCGTTGGCGATGACTTCGAGAAGTTCCGTCCTGTTCATCGTCGGTCATCCACGCCGGACGTGACCCTTTTGTCGACTGACTACTTGCGGTACTTCCACCGACGCCCCATCCAGTTTGCCGGCCTCCCTACGATTTCCCCATTTCCGGGGACGTAGGATCTCTCTACCATGCCTCATTGCCTCGGGTGGACCCGGTGTCCACCTCGGGATGTAGATTCTCGTCGGTCACAGTCGCCAGCATGTCATCCAAGCTGTAGGTCTTCTTGCGCATCACCACCCTGTTTCCGCGCGAGTCCATCTCGACGGTGGAGCCCTCATGCACCGCCCACTGCCCGGCGACGTGTTTAAGGATGCGGAGGACCAAGCTGGACGCCCATTTACAGATCTGTGATTTTGGACCCATGGACGGTCTCCTTTTGGATCTACGCAATATATCTTCTCTCGTGGAGTGATCAAGGTGCATCTGCGAGGATTCCCGCCACTTTTGTGGAGTCAGGAGAACACAGCAAAAAGATAGAAAGTGACTGTCCCATTCTTGTTCTCGCTCGGACAGGGGGAGATAAGGAACCGATCGTTCCATGATCAGATTGACAAAGAAACGGTTGATTCCTTAGATTGAAGCGGAGGAAAGGGTCGGTTCGCAACCGTGGCTCGCCGGACTGGTCAATACCGCATCACCAGCACCCTCGGGGAAGAGGTGCGCGCGTTTGTCCCCTACCCGCTTCCTCCGGCCGATCCGCCTTTGGCCCTGGACGGCGCGGCGGCCGAGCTTGAGGCCGCCGCCAAAGCCGCGTTGGCCCGCCTTGCCGTAGCGGGATCGATGGTGCTGAGCATCGACTGGTTCCTCTACGGATTCGTCCGCAAGGAGGCGGTCGTCACCTCGCAGATCGAAGGGACGCAGGCAACGCTCCGCGACGTGATCACCTTCGAAGCCACGCACCGTAGCGACCGTCCGGACGACGTACGCGAGGTCTGCAACTATGTGAGCGCGCTCGCCCACGCCCGCGCGCGAATCGCAGACCCCAAGGGGCTTCCGCTCAGCATCCGCCTCCTGCGCGAGGCACACCGCATCCTGATGGCGGGTGTACGAGGCGAGAACCTGCAGCCCGGTGAAATCCGCCGCTCGCAGAACTGGATCGGTGGCAGCCGACCGGGCAACGCCCGCTTCGTGCCCCCTCCTCCAGAGGAGGTGCCGGGCGCGCTCGGCGCGCTGGAACGGTGGCTGCACCAGGACAGCGATCTTCCGCCGCTGGTCCGGGCGGGTCTTGCGCACGTACAGTTCGAGACGATCCATCCGTTCCTCGACGGCAACGGACGCATCGGCCGGTTGCTGATCGCGCTCCTGGTGGAGCACTGGGGGCTGCTCGATCTGCCTCTTCTCTACCTCAGCCTGGCATTCAAGCGGAACCAGCCGGAGTACTACGCCCGGCTCGCGGCCGTGCGTAGCGATGGCGATTGGGAGGGTTGGATCCGGTTCTTTCTCGACTGCGTGCGCGAGGCCGCCGATGACGGCGTTCGGGTCGCCCGGGAGCTGCATGCGCTTGTCGGGCGCGACCGTGACCGCATTCTGGGCCACGAACGTGCGACCGTGACCGCCATCCGGCTGATCGAGCGCCTGCCGTCCCGTCCGGTCGTGACCATCGCCGCGGTGTCAGATCTTCTCGGCCTCACGGCGCCGCCGACCCGCAAGGCCGTGGCGTTGCTGGAGGGCCTTGGCGTGCTGCGCGAGATCACGGGAAAGCGGCGCGGGCGCGCCTACTCCTACCACGAATATCTTCGCATCCTGACGGACGACGAGCCCCTTCGAAGATCCAGTCCCGGTGCATGACGGCATTCCGCCACGATCATTCGGGCGGAAGAAAGAAAGTGACTGTCCCCTGTTCGGTTCCTGGCGCACGGGTCAGTTGACGTGGGTTAGGCAAAAGGGGAACATGACCGGTGTCGCGGGGATGAATTGATGATGGACTGGCATGAACACACATCCGTCGATCCGAATGTTTGGCACGGTCAAGCCTGTCTCGCCGGCACGC
>JAPOYZ010000553.1 GCA_026706325.1 Candidatus Aminicenantota bacterium | reverse complement strand
ACGACGGCGACCCGGATCTCTACGTGACCAACTACGGCGGGAACTCCCTCTACGCCAACCGGGGAGACGGGACCTTCGCCGACGTTTCCGCACCCGCAGGGGTCGCCGGTGAGGAACGCCGCTTCAGTACCGGGTGCGCGTTTTTCGACTACGACCGGGACGGAGACCTCGATCTCTACGTCGCCAACTACGTCGACTTCTCGCACTTCATGGATACGACCCCGGAGATGAGATACGAGTGGCGCGGACTCACCGTCCACTTCGGGCCGCGCGGCATGCGCGGAGAGCCTGACTTTTTCTACCGCAACGACGGCGACGGGACCTTCTCCGATGCCACGGAAGCGGCCAACCTCGTCGACCGCGAGATGCTCTACGGGCTCGGCGTGGTGGCGGGTGACTACGACAACGACGGCGACGCCGACCTGTACGTGGCCAACGACACCGGGGCCAACTACCTGTACGAAAACCAGGGGGACAGAACGTTCGCCGAGGTCGCCTGGCTGAAAGGGGCCGCCTTCGGCGAGAGCGGTGAGGCCCAGGGGTGCATGGGGATCGCCTTCGGGGACTACGACAACGACCAGTACCCCGACATCCTGGTCACCAACTTCTGGGAGGAGACCAACACCCTGTACCACAACGACTCAGGGGCGTTCTTTTCCGACCGCACCTTCGATGCGGGAGTCGGTATGGAGAGCTTTCAGTACCTGGCCTGGGGCACCGGGTTCTTCGACTACGACAACGACGGCGACAGGGACCTGTTCGTAGCCAACGGCCACCTCTTCCCGCAACTGAACGGGGCCAACCTCGGAGTCGACTACGCCCAGACCAACCAGCTGTTCGAGAACGCGGGGGACGGGACCTTCAGGGAGGTGACCGGTGTTTCCGGACCCGGGCTGCAGATCGAAAAGGTGAGCAGGGGCGCTTCCTTCGGGGATTTCGACGGCGACGGCGACCTCGACATCTTCGTCCTCGACCTCAACGACTCACCCACCCTGCTGCGCAACGACGGGGGCAGCCGCAACAACTGGCTGCTGGTGAAGACGGTCGGCACCGAAAGCAACCGGGACGGCATCGGCGCGAAAGTAAAGGCCCGCTGCGGAGAGCTGGTCCAGATCAACGAGGTGCGAAGCGGCTCCAGCTACCTGTCGCAGAACGACCTGCGTCTCCACTTCGGGCTGGGCCGGTGTGCGGCGGTCGACGAGCTGGAGGTATCCTGGCCGAGCGGCCGGGAGGAGAGCTTCGAGGGTATTCCCGCCAACCAGGTTCTGACCATCCGGGAGGGCAGCGGGACGGTGCAACCCTGAAGCGGGTCAGCGGTCGGCGAGTGCGGCCGTGGCCGCCTCCTCGTTGACCGTCACCAGGGATTGGTAGCGCTCGCGCAGGGTTTCGAGGTATTCGTTGAATTCCTCCTTGTGCAGCTTGCGCCTCAGCTGTGACTGCGCCCTTTTCCTGGCCTCTTCAAAAGTTTCGCGTTTGCGCTCTCTCGACAGAACCTTGAAAACGGAGTAACCCTCCTGAACCGGGACGGGACCGGTCAGCACTCCGATCTCCGCCGCGACCGCATGTTCGACGAAGCCGCCGAATTGAGGGGACTCGTGCTGGTGTACGTGGAAACGGCCTTCCTCGTCCCGCACCTCCCTCGAGCGGATCGAGTGCCTGCCCGCCAGTTCTGCCAGCGAAGCCCCTCCTTCCACCAGCTCTGTCAGACGCAACGCCTCCGATTCCGATTCAACGAGGATCTCCTGAACTTCGATCTGTTCCGGATGCAGGAATCTGTCGGCGTTGGCTTCGTAGTAGGCGCGGATGTCCGCTTCCGTAATGTCGACCCGCTCCATCAGATGCTTCGCCCTGAGCCCCCTGACCAACACCTGTTCTCCCTGTTCCTCGGCCCAGGCGACGAACTCCGGTTCGCTGTCGATTCCACCGCGGACCGCGGCCTCGACTATCAGGATGTCGGGAAGGACGTTCCTCTCGGCAAACGCGATCACCTTTTCCGCGTCGTCGAGGCTTGCCGGAACGTTCCTTCTGGAATCCTTTGCCACTTTGAGAAAGTCGGCGGCGGTAACCTCTCCCCCGTCGAAGCTGTAGAGAACCATGTCGAACGGGTCGTCGCCGCCTGTCCGCGCACCTCGCAGCAACGCCTCGACGAACTGCTTCATTCCATCCTGGTGCACCCGCAGCTTGTATTCCCGCTTCAGCTCTGCGACAACGGAGTCTCTCGCAGCCCGGAATTTCGCTTCCCGCAGCCCGCGGAGGGCCTCGGCTTTTTGCTGGGTGTTGAGGTCGACTGTGGTTTCGTCGAGGATCTTGAAAATCGCGTAACTCCGGCCGATCCGGATCGGCTCGGATACTTCTCCTAGGGCCAGGGGGAACAGCGCCTGTTCCAGCGGGAAAATCATCTGGCCCTTCATAACGTACCTGCCGACATCCCCGCCTCTGACCGCTGTCTCCCGGTTGGTCGAACGTTTCCGGGCGACATCCGAGAAATCCGCCCCGGCCCTGATTTCCTCTACCGCGGCCTGTGCCGCTTCCAGGTCGGGGACCTTGATGTCGGCAATTCGAATCGCCCTGTTGAGCCGCTCCTTGTCTATGAAATCGTCCAATTCGGCGTCATCTACCGAAATCCGGATCGTGCGGTCTTCGAACAGACTGAGGAGCTTTGCGCGCCGCGCCCTGTCGATTCGGGTGAGGTACGCGATGCTGTTGTCGAGTTCCTGGTTCCGGGCCTCGAGGAGCATCAGCTCCCTGTCGATCATTGTCCGCAGGTGGACCCGGCCCTGCTCCGCTCCGGGAGTTTCTTCCCCGGCCTTTCCGGAAAGGCCGGCGACGAATTCCCGCAGGTCCGCCGCGGTGATTACCCGCTCTCCCACCTGAGCAACCACCCCGCCATCATCCTGCGCGCAACTGCACAGGGAGAGCACCGCCAGGGGGACAACAGCTGCCAGCGAGCGAACGCCTGCTCGCTGCCGGTCGACCATGAAGTGAGTCGGAGCGATCACTCGAGACCGGCGTACACCGTGGCGAAAGCCACACGACCAGTCTCGGTCTCATCGCCGATCGACCTGCGGGTCAGCCTCATGCCCATGTTCGTCGTCAGGCGGTATCCCAGGTAGTTCTTTACGTTGGAAAACTGCACGGCTCCGACGATCTCGGTGAAGTCGTCGAGCAGCCCCTCCTTGACGGCAATCTCGGAGTCCCGCATCTGGTTGAAGATCCCGTACTCGACCCCCGCCTGCATCGAAGAGGAGGAGAACAGGGGCCACCGCGCCAGCAAGGACAGGAGCAGGGTGTTCTCCCGGCGTTTCGGGTCGGACCGCAGCGCCGGGGATTCCAGCCTCAGCTCGTTCTTTATCCTCGGCTGGATGTCGATGTAGGCGATCTTGCGCTCGTAGTCGATTTTGTTGATGAGGCCGAAAAATGTGAAGTTGTCCCGCAGGTCCGGCTGTCTCTCGTTCTGGTGCCAGCGGTCGTACTTGACCTTGTTGATGATGTTTATGTTGGCGAGGCCTGTGTATTTGAAGCTTATGAACGAGGAGTTGATCCAAGTGTCCTGCGCCGCCAGCGGGTCGACGGTCGGGACGTTCCTTCTCTCGACCTCGCTCCACTGCCGCAGGTCGTTCTCGATGTTGTCCCTGGCTATACGGAAGTTCTCGAAGATCCTCAGCCTGCCAAGGCCCGGGT
>JAPOYZ010000487.1 GCA_026706325.1 Candidatus Aminicenantota bacterium | reverse complement strand
GATGAGGCGGTCCATCTGTTGCTGGGCCTGGTTCACCTCGTCCCACGACGGTTTCACGGGATCGGGGGGATTCACGTTCTGCAAGACGACCTGGTCCACGGTGATGCCGGTCTCATACTGCTTGCAGAGTTCCTGCAGCTTCTGCTCCGAGATGTCCTCGATTTCCTGGCGGCCCACGGTCAGGACCTCGGTGACGGTCCGATCTCCCACCACCTCGCGCATCACCGCTTCGTTCATGTCCCGAAACGTCTCCTGGACGTTCCGAACCTTGAAGAGAAAAAGGTAGGGGTCGGTTATCCGGTACTGGACGTTCCGCGCCGCCGCCGCCACGTTCAGATCCCCGGTGAGCATCAAAGACTCGTCCAGGAACCGCTTGGAGGCGTATCGCGTCCGGATCTCCGGCTGGGTGGTCCGAAACCCGAATTCCTGCTTGAGCTGCCGCTGCACCGGGACTTTCAAAACGTCTTCCACGAAGGGGAGCTTGAAGCGTAGGCCCGGTTGGGCGGTGCGAACATGACGCCCGAAAAAGAGGACGACTCCGACCTCTTCCGGCTGCACCTGGTAGACGGTCCCGAAGGCTGTAATTGCCGCCAGAACGACCAGGAATCCTAGTCGGACGTACCTCCAGTTGATTTTCGGAGGACGAAACTCGGGCATGTCGAAAACCTGGTCAGCCATGTTGGAAGCTCTACGGGATCAACTCAAAGGATAACAGAGATGGCCCCCGTCGGCAGAATGAATTCCAATACGGGTGCGCCATGAGGCCGAAGTGTGTCATGGGGAGCCGGCCGGCGGTCTGTCGTATGCCCGGCTCACTTCGTCCACGATGATGTCGAGTCCGCATTCGATGCGGTCCCAGTCGTCTGCGTAACTGATGCGAATGCATTCCCGCTTGTGCCGCCAGTCGTCCTCCTCGAGTCCCGGAAAGAAATAGTGGCCCGATACGACGATGACACCGCGCTCTTTGAGCCGTTTGTAGAGCGCCGCGTTGGTCATGGGGAGGCCCGGCATCCAGAGCCAGAGAAAAAACGCGCCCTCCGGTTTGTGAATGCGGATCGGGTAGTCCTCCAACCCGGCGCGGAGCCGGTCCACGGCGCGCTCCGCGCGATCCTGGTAGTGGGGCCGGATCACCTCCCGGACCAAAGCCAGGACCTCGCCGCTCTCGATGAGATCGGTGGCGAGGGCGGGTCCGAGCCTGCCGGGCGAAAGGCAGAAAATGGCCGTGGCGGCGGCCAAAGCGGCGACGATCTCCTCGTTCGCAATGACGATGCCGGTGCGCAACCCGGGAAGTCCGAGTTTCGACAGACTCATGCAAACCACCATCTGCTCGTCCCATACCGGGGTTTCCCGATCAAAGACGATTCCCGGGAAGGGCGACCCGTAGGCCGTGTCCAGAATGAGGGGCACACCGCGGGAACGCGCGGCGGCGCGAAGCCGGTCGACCTCCAGGTCGGTGACCACGTTGCCGGTCGGATTGGACGGACGGGACACGCAGATTGCTCCAATGTCCTTGACACCGTCCATTCCCTCGAAGTCCACCCCGTATTTGAACAGCTTGCCGCCCAGCTCATGGATGGTCGATCGGCAGGCGGTCAGCAGGCCGGGCGTGAGGCCCAGGTCCGCGTAGCCGATGTACTCCGGCGCCAACGGCAGCAGGATGCGCCGCATGCTCCGGCCGGCATCCATCGGGCCGGCCAGGAGATTGAACAGGGGCAGGAAGGCGGACTGGCTCCCGTTGGTCAGGGCGATGTTTCGTTCACTGATCTCCCAGCCCAGCTCTCTTCGCAGGAATCGGGCCAGCGCGCGGGCGAAATCCCGGTCTCCGTCCGGTCCGCCGTAAAAGCCGACCGCCTGCTCGAACGCCCCTTCGCGCTCCAGCAGCGCCTGCATCCGGCGGCGATACCGTGCGACGGCCGCCGGGACGAGGCTGGGATTGCCTCCTCCGAGGTTCATGATCGATCCGCCGGAGTCTGCAATTCCACCCAGGTCGTCCATCAGCGACCAGGTCCCCGAGTCGCCCAACAGCCGCCGTCCGAACGCCGAAAAATCCATGCTCACCTTGAGTCGCGTCCTCCCCTGTCTAGTCCACGGCGTTGGCCACGAGCTTCAGGGCCCCGTCGTAACGCCCCAGAGCCAGGCTTCCGTCTGCGGACAGAGCCAGAGCCAGGATGGAATCGGGCTCGGGATCCCAAGCCCCGACGCGCGACAGCGGATTCGAATCCCAGATCTTGACCACCCGATCGGTTCCGCCGGTGACGAGCTTCCGGCCGTCCGCGGAGTAGACGATGTGCTCCGTCCCCCTCCGATGCGCCACAACAGAGCGCTTCACCTGCCACTGCTCGCCGTCCCGGACCCAGACCCGTATGGTGCCGTCGCCACCCGCAGTCGCAATCCGGCCGCCTTCCGGATGGACGGCCACGCCGTAGAGCGGACCCTCGGCTCCGGTCAAGGTGACGAGCCTCCGCAGCGAGGCCACATCCCAGACCTTTACCGTTCCGTCCGCCGAAGCGGATACGAGTTCCTTCCCCGAAGGCAGGAAACCGATGGAATAAATGGGCCCGTTGTGCTCCTCCAAGGCGCCGATCTCGGCTCCGGTTCGGACGTCCCACAAACGAACCAGGCGATCGTAGCTGGAACTGGCCAGAAGCCGTCCGTCGGGACTGAAATCCAACGCATAGACACAGTCGGAATGACCCTTCAACTCGACCTGGAGCACGGGTCCGCTCAGATTCCATACCCGAATCTCCCCTTGCCGGGCGGGAGCCCCACCTCCCGCCGCCAACAGCTTCCCGTCGACGCTGAAGCTGAGGCTCCGGACCAGGTCCCGGGGGCCTTCGAGGCGTTGAAGGGTTCGGTTTTCAACCAGGTCCAGAAGCTCGACCTGCTGGAAGCCTCCCCGCGCCAGCCACTTCTCACTGGGATGGAAAGCCAAAGCCGCGAGCGGAGGCTCCACGTCGACTTGGGGAGGGATATCCGGGATGGGAACCGCATGGTCAGCGGCCGCCGGCGTTGCCGGAGGCCGGGCGCTGGCGTCGATCCAGGCTCTCACCAGTTGGATCTCTTCGGCCGGCAACTGGCCGTTGAGGGGCATTCTGGGCTCGGCCGTTCCCTCCAGCATCCTCACCAGGAGGCTCTGATCGGCATGACCCGCCACCAGAGGGGTTCCCTGCTCTCCCCCCTTCATCAAGTCCTGGTAACTCTCCAGGACCAATCCGCCCAGCTTCAGGGCCGAGCTGTGGCAACCCACGCACTCGCGCTGGAAGATGGGCAGGATATCGCGATTGAAGTCAGGTTCGGGCGGCGACTGCGACGCCCCACGGATGGAAGCCGCCAACAAAAGAAGGAGAATCGGGAAACAGACCCGAACCCGCATCGGCCTCGTCTCTTCTCCCGGTCTTACCTGTTCCCTTTAACCCGCGACAGACCGTCTTTCGATGGATTTTTGAAGTCCTTTCAAAAGCCCCTCCAGGTACGCTATACGCTCGCTGATCGCGGCAAGCTGACGGTCCATATGGGATTGAAACTCATTGAAGCGCGATTCAAGGGCGTCGATGCTTCTATCCAAGACATCGATCCTGCCATCAAGCCGCTTTTCCATTCGGGCCATATCCTGACGAAGACCCCGGTTCGTGGCGAGGATCAACCCCGCCAAAGCAACGCCAATCGCCACCATCGACACGAGG
>JAPOYZ010000611.1 GCA_026706325.1 Candidatus Aminicenantota bacterium | reverse complement strand
CCGAGACCTCCTCGCAGAAGCGGACGCAACGGGTGCAGAGGACGCACCGCTCCTGGTCCAGCATGACGTGGGGGCCGATGGGAAACGCCTTCTTCCGCTTGATCTTGTCCTCGAAGACCCGGCTTTCGTGCAGGCCATGCTCCATGTAGAAGTTCTGGAGGTCGCACTCTCCCGACTGGTCGCACACGGGACAGTCGAGCGGATGATTGACCAGCAGGAACTCCAGCATGGCCTGGCGCATCCGGACGACCTGCGCCGAATCGGTGGAGACCTTCATGCCGTCCCGAACCCGCGTGTGGCAGGAGATCTGAAGCTTGGGCATGCCTTCGATCTCGACCGCGCACATGCGGCAACTGCCGGCGACGCTGAGCCCCGGGTGATAACAGTAGCGGGGGACCATCACCCCCAACCGCTCCGCCGCTTCCAGGACGTTGGTGCCCGGTTCGACCTGGATGTCCTGTCCGTCGATGTTGACCGTAACCAAGGAGTTCATGGTATCGGCTCGAAATCGTCCCGGGACACTGTCACCCCCGGGCCCCGGCCGTTGCCGGCCGCTCCATTTGGCATCTCTCGCATCTCCCGTGTTTCAGGTGATACTCGAACTCGTCTCTGAACTTGACCAGGAAACTTCTGAGAGGCATGGCGGCGCCGTCGCAAAGGGCGCAGATGGAGGTTCCCGACATGTCGTCCGCGATCTGCAGGAGGTCCTCCACCGAACGCCGACGCGCCCGGCCCGCGTGAATGGCGTCCACCGTCCGGGCCACCCATCCGGTGCCCTCGCGGCAGGGGGTGCACTGGCCGCACGACTCGTGGGCGTAGAAATGGCTGATCACCTGCATGGCCTCCACCATGCAGACGTCCTCGCCCATGACCACGATCCCGGCGGAGCCCAGCATGGAGCCGATCCTGGCCAGGTGGTCGAAATCCAGAGGCACGTCGATCTCGTCGGCGGTCAGTACGGCGGCCGAGCTTCCTCCGGGGATCACCGCCTTCAACTGTTTGCCGCCGGCCATGCCCCCTCCACAGTCGTAGATCAGTTCCCGGAGGGGCGTCCCCATGGGGAGTTCGTAGACTCCGGGCCGCTTGACGTCGCCGGAGAGGGAAAACAGGCGCAGGCCTCCGTTGCGCTCCGAGCCCAGGTTCGCAAACCACTCCCCGCCGTGAGTCACGATATGGGGGAGATAGGTCAGGGACTCCACGTTGTTGATGACCGTGGGACATCCGAAGGCGCCCACCACCGCCGGGAACGGAGGCTTGAGCCGGGGCCACCCCTTCTTGCCCTCCAGCGACTCCAGCAAACCGGTCTCCTCGCCGCAGATATAGGCCCCCGCACCCACGTGCATGTGGACGTCGAGTGAGAAATCACGGCCCAGAACCCGATTCCCGAGAACACCCGCCCGATAGGCCTCGTCGATGGCTTCCCGAAGGATCCGTTCGGGATGGACGTACTCGCCGCGGATGTAGATGTAGGCGGTATGGATTCCCACCGCGCGCGCGCAGATGATCATCCCTTCCAGGAGCCGGTGGGGGTCCCACTCCATGATGTAGCGGTCCTTGAAGGTCCCCGGCTCCCCCTCGTCGGCGTTGACCACCAGGTAGATGGGTTTGCCGGTATCGGAAGGAACGAAACTCCACTTCCGCCCCACCGGGAAGCCGGCGCCTCCCAGGCCGCGGAGATTCGACTTGATGACCTCCTCGGTGATCCGTTTCGGGGCCATCTGGTCCAGGGCCTTGAGTGCCGCCTCGTAGCCGCCGTGCGCGCGGTAGTATTCGAGCTTTCGAGCCTGGGGATTGCCGAAGTCGCGGGAGATGAGTCGGAGCCGGCCCATCACGCCTCTCCCCGCGAGGTCTCGCCGTCCAGGATCCGGTCTACTTCCTCCCCGTCCAGAGGGCCATGGTAGTCGTCCCCCACCTGCATCATGGGAGCCAGTTCGCAGGCGCCCATGCACTGTTGGACCGCTTCCCAACTGAACTCGCCGTCGGCGGTGGTTCCTCCGCTGGCGACACCCAGTTTCTCCTCCAGGCGCCTCTGGACGCGGCGGCAACCCCGGACCCAGCAGGAGATGCTGGTGCAGAGGCGAATGTGCCGGCGTCCCATGGGACGGGTCCGGTAAAGGGTGTAGAAGGTCAGGACCTCGTGGACGTCGATGACCGGCAACTCCAGAATCCGGGCCACGTGCTCCTCCCCCTCGGGGGAGACATATCCCAACTGCTCCTGCACGAGATGCAGAGCGGGGAGCAGGGCGGCTCGCCGGGTCGGATAGATCTCAAGCAGGGACTCCAGCCGCTCCCGCCGCTCGCGGGTGAACTCGAAGCTCAACGGTCCAGTTCTCCCGCGATCATGTTGACCGATCCGAAGGTGGGAATGATGTCCGCCATCTGGTCCCCTTCCAGGATGCTGGAGAGGGCGGCCATGATGGGGAAGCAGGGCGGGTGGCACCGGACGCGCCAGGGACGGTCGCTCCCATCGCTGACGATATAGAACCCCAACTCGCCGTTGGCGCCCTCCACCGGAAAATAGACTTCTCCGCGGGGAGGGCGGATCCCGTGGCCCATCATCACGATCTTGAAGTGATTCATCAGAGCCTCGATGTTGGAGTAGACCTGTTCCTTGGCCGGGAGCCGGCTCGCCTTGTCGGCGGAGTAGACCCGGGCGTGGAAGCGCTTCTCCGATCCCTGGAGGGTCGGCTCGATCAGAACCTCGTTGCTCAACAGGCCCCGGGTCTTGCCGAATTTCCCCAGATCCGCCATCAGGTCGGGGGAGATCAGTTTTCCGTCCGGGTCCACGTTGGTCGGACCCTCGGGCATCTGTTCCAGGCATTGCTCGACGATCCGCAACGATTGGCGCATCTCCTCCATCCGAACCAGGTAGCGGTCCATGTTATCGCCTTGCCCGCCCACCGGCACATCGAAATCCATGCGGTCGTAGACGAAGTAGGGAGAAGCCTTGCGAACGTCGTAGTCGATGCCGGTGGACCTCAGAAAGGGTCCCGTGATGCCGTATCCGGCGGCGGACTCGGCGGAGATGACGCCCACTCCCCGCATCCGGTCGTAGAAGATGCGATTGTGAGTGAGGAGCTCATCCACTTCGCCCAGAACCTCGGACACCTTTGCCGCCACCTCGCGGCAGCGCTCGGCGAAATCGGCGGTGAGGTCCGCCTTGACTCCGCCGATCCGGCCGTAGGAGACGGTGAGCCGGGCGCCCGTGACCTCCTCCACCAGTTCCCACAGCCACTCCCGGGCCTTGATCATGTACAGGAACACGGAGAACGCCCCCAACTCCATGGCCGAGGCTCCGATACAGGTCAGGTGGTCGCAGATCCGCGAGATCTCGCTCATGAGCACCCGGATGTATTGGCAGCGTTCCGGGACCTCCAGGCCCATCAGCTTCTCGACGCCCGCGGCGAACGCGAAGTTGTTGATGAGCGGGGAGACGTAGTTGAGCCGGTCGGTGTAGGGAAAACACTGGGTGTAGCTGGACGCCTCGCAATGCTTTTCGAAACCGCGGTGGAGGTACCCGATCTCCACGTCGGCCTGGCGGACCACTTCGCCCTCCAGGCCCAATTCGATGCGGATGACGCCGTGCATGGCCGGATGGGCCGGTCCCGCGTTCAGCAGCATGGTCCGGGTGGTCTCAGTCATGGCGCCGGTTTCCACAGTCCGTGGTGAAAGTCCCGCGAGCACCGAGACCG
>JAPOYZ010000284.1 GCA_026706325.1 Candidatus Aminicenantota bacterium | reverse complement strand
AAACTAAGCTAAAATGAACGGCGACAATGGCGCATAGAACAGTGTGGGAACGATCCCCCTGCTCGTCAAGCTGTTCGATCGCCTCCTGGATCACGCCATAGGTGGATCCCCAACCGACCAGCGTGGCCTCAGCTTCCGCAGGGCCTTCCAACCGGGGCGCCTCGATGTCTTCCAACACCTTGTCGAACTTTCGGGCTCGTTTCTCCACCATCTGACGGCGTTTGTGGGGATTCGTGAATTCGTCGCTGATCAGCACCCCGTCCTCATCGTGTTCGTCGGTGGCCACGACATGGACGTATCCCGCCAGCCCGGGGATGGCCCGCGGAGACACCCCATTGTCGGTGTCCAGATAGCGTTTGTAGCCGTCGGTCGCGGAGTGCTCGGTAATCAATTGGCCCCGGTCGATCACAGGTTGAAAATCGATGTCGTCCGGGTCGACGCTGAAGGTCCCCTCCGAAATCAACAGATCGGAAAGCACGATGCCCGGGCACTGATACCGATCGGTTAGATTGAAGACCTCAGGAACCGTGTTGAAGGCGTCAAGCGCGTTTTTGGGAGCCACGATGAAACGCTGGAAGTCTCCCTGGCTCGCCCCCAGCATCTGCCACAGGTCCCCCTGCTCCGTCTTGGTGGGGACTCCGGTGGATGGACCCGCCCGCTGCACGTCGATGAAGACCACCGGGATCTCCATCATGGCGGCTGCGCCGATGGCTTCGGTCATGAGCGCGAATCCGCCGCCCGAGGTGGCGCACATGCTCCGGGCTCCGGCATGCGCAGCACCGATCGCCATGTTGGCAACTCCGATCTCATCCTCCACCTGACGCACCATGATCCCCAACTCCGGAGCATTCCTGGCCATCCAGTGGAGCACGCCGGTCGAGGGGCTCATGGGATAAGCGCAATAGAACTTGCAGCCGCCTGCGGCTCCGCCCATGGCCAAGGCGTCGTTGCCGGTCCAGACCGCAAGCGGTTTCGGTCCCACCGGGACTTGGACGGGATAAGGATCGAAGTTGATTTCGGCGAACTTGTATCCGGCTTCCGCAACCGCGACGTTCTCGTCCACCACGGCCTGCCCCTTGCGCCCAAACTGGAGCTTCAACGCGCCGGCCAGCACATCGAAGTCCAGTCGCAGCAGGGACACCATCACACCCAATGCGACGGTGTTCTGGACCAGCCGGTTCCGATTGCCGCTGGTGAGGTCCACCACCGGCATGGGGCACAACTGGACTCCATCGGCCGCGTCCCCGGGCTTGATGGCGTCGCTGTTGTAGATGGCGCAAGCGCCCGGACCCAGCAATCCCAGATGCCGGTTCATGGTGTCCTGATTCAGGCAGACCAGGAGATCCAACTTGTCGCCGTGGGTCGATGGATAGCCGTCCTTGAGCCGAATCGTGAGAAAAATGTGCCCACCACGAATGATGGACTGGTAGGCGTTGTATGCGTGCAGGTGAACGCCGCGCCGCACGAAGATTCGAGCCAGGATGTTTCCCGGCGTCGCAATTCCCTGACCGGCAGCGCCTCCGATAGCCAGAGCAAAATCGAACTGTCCCGAACTCATATCCATTCTCTCCTCGAGTTGGGGGCGGACCCGGACGAGCCGCGCGTGAGCTCCGCCAGGGTCGAAACTCGTTTCCGAATAAGGAAATGGCTGGCGGGAACGCTCCCGCCCTCGCCAAATCTACCCGTCCTTCCTTTCAGACGCTCTCGCGAAGACCGCTTCACCTTACACGATTTCCCTGTCGAATGCCAGATACGGCGGCGCCGGCGCCGGCAGGTGTCAGGACCAGCCGCCGTCACCCGTGCTTGGCTCGGGCCAGCTCTCGCACCCGGTCCTCCGGGCCCAGCACCACCAGCACGTCTCCGGCTCCGATCTTCACGGCGTCATCGGGGTTGAAGACCACGGGAGACCGGGAGCGTTTGATGGCAACGATGATCAGACCGTACCCGCTCCGGATCCTGGACCCTTCGATGGAGCGTCCCGCCACCTCCGAGTCCGAAGCGATTTGAATCTCCTCCATGACGAGTTGCAGGCGTTCCCGACGGATCACCAGGTCCATGAACTCCACCAGCGCCGGACTCAGGACCTTGTGAAGCAGCCTCAGTCCCACCAGCTCGTACGGCGACACCACATGATCGGCTCCGGCCCTTTCCAGCTTCGTCTCAGCACTCTTTCCGGAGGCCCGGGCCACGGCCACCACCGATGGATTGAGACCTTTGGCCGTCAGCGTCAGGTACAGGTTGTCGGCATCCGACGGCAGCAGGGCGAACACCGCCTTGGCCCGGGCCAACCCGGCGAGGAGGAGATTTCCATCTTCATTGGCGTCGCCGATCACATGGCGATAGCGGAGCCGTCTCAGATCCTGCTCCGCGGCCGGGTTGGCCTCGATCACGCAGAAGGGCAGATTGCGGCGGTCCAACTCGATCGCCACGGTGCGGCCCACCCGGCCGTGGCCGCAGACGATGTAGTGGTCTTCGTGCTTGCCCAGATCGCTTTTCATGCGCCGTCTCCCAAATGCTTCCGCCAACTCTCCTTCCAGCAACGTCTGGCCCAAGGCGGTAAAGGTGTAGATCGCCGTCCCCAGACCCGCCACGATCAGGAAGGTGGCGAACGCCTTCCCATAGGCCGAAAGCGGCTCCACCTCTCCGTATCCCACCGTGGAGATGGTGATGACGGTCATGTAGACACTGTCCAGGAGCGACCAGCCCTCGATCCAGGAAAATCCCAGACTGCCCACCACCAACCAAGTCTGGAGCAACCCGATTCCCAGGATCAGAGTGGAACGTCTTCGCGCCATTTTCCTCCAGACCGGAAATCAGAGGGAGGGCGATTCCGAGCCGGGCGAAAAACCATAACCTCGTGCGGCGCCGCTTCCGGCCCTTCGCGAGCCGGATCCGCCGTCAATGCGGACCGTCCATTCAGCCCAGGGCCACGTCCAGAATCATCATCACGGTAAATCCCAAGATGGCGCCCATGGTGGCCAGATCGGTGTCGCCTGCCCGCTGGGACTCGGGGACCACCTCCTCCACCACGACGAAAATCATGGCTCCGGCAGCGAAACCGAAGGCATAGGGCAGCAAAGGCCGCGAGAGCGAAACCAGGACGGCCCCAAGTACGCCGGCCACCGGCTCCACCACGGCCGAAAGTTGACCGTACCAAAAACACTTCAAACGGGAGACCTTCTCCCGGCGCAACGGCATGGCCACGGCCACCCCCTCCGGCAGATTCTGCAGCCCGATTCCGATGGCGAGCGCCACCGCCGACCCCAGAGTCATTGTCGAATCGACGCCCAGGGATCCGAACGCCACCCCGACGGCCAAGCCCTCCGGAATATTGTGGATGGTAATGGCCAGTATCAACAGGCTCGTCCGGTGCCAAGTGGTCTTGATCCCCTCCGACTCGGATTTTGGAAATCCCAGGTGAAGGTGGGGCATCACCTTGTCGACGCACCACAGGAACGAGGCGCCGATGAGAAATCCGGTGGCTGCGGGAAACCAATCCGGCAGGGTCCCGCCTTCCGACATCTCGATGGCCGGGGCCAGGAGGGACCAATAGCTGGCGGCGATCATCACCCCCGCCGCGAATCCCAACATGCCATCCAGGACCTTGCGGTTCAGGTCCTTGGCGGCGAAGACGAGGGCCGCCCCGAGAGCGGTCATGAACCACGTGAATCCAGTGGCACCCAAGGCCTGCAA
>JAPOYZ010000583.1 GCA_026706325.1 Candidatus Aminicenantota bacterium | reverse complement strand
GGTGCGCGGGCCGCCGGACCTGATGTCGTCATTGCGGCCCCGGCGGCCGGGATAGGCTTCCGGATAGCGTTCCCGGCGCGATTCGTATCCGATGGTTCCCGACGAAACCACACCGGTCCGCCTGGTTGACGACGCTTTCCGCTGCAGACCGGCTGCGATCATCCCCGGTTCCTGGGGGCGGAAGACCTGCTTCTTTCCGGAAACCTGCAGAACGAAGTCGCCGTTGTCCACCGAAATGCCGGTATTGCCGGGGTAGAGAGCCACTTCCACGACGGCGTATTTCCCTTTCAGGGGAGTCGCGAAGGTCTGCAGGACTTCCAATTCGCTGAGCAACCGGGCGCCCAGACGGTATCCCTTCTTCTCAATGGCGGCGGGGTACTTGTCAACCGTGCTCCGAGGACGAGTTCCATCCGTGCTTGCCCAGCCGAAGACGCCGCAGATAAGAGAGACGGAAAGGCACCGAATCAGCGGTTTCATCGTCATGCCCATGGGGTCGATGGCCGACCCGGAAAAGGCTCCGTTCTATTTCGTGGGAAGGACCACGGTAACGGATTCCCCGTTTCCGCGGTATTCCAGCCGGTGCTTCGCCTTCTTCTTGTACTCCCCGACTGCGAAGTAGAGGTGGCCGGCGACCGGCGAACCCACGAACCCTTGAGGAAGACTCTTGTCGTGCAGTTCCGTCTCCATGACGTACCGATCCTGGTCACTGGAGGGCTGGGGCTGACGGTCGAGCACAACGCCAACCCCCACGACAGTCCGGAGGCCGCCGTAGCCGTAGTTCCGATCGCGATCGCGGCGATCCCAGTCGGGGTCGTCGACGCCACGCCGGTCACTGCGCCTGGGGAAACGCCGGTGATCGGGGTAGTGGCCTCGACCCCTCTCGTATTCGATGTTGCCGTACGGGACGATGCCGACCTGCCTCTTGGGCTTGGTCGTCGTCCGCTGCTGGCCGATTGCGATCCGGCTCGGCTCCTGGGGACGGAACGACCGGTCGAATCCGTCAATCCGGAGCACGAAGTCCCTGTTGTCCACCTCGATGTCGTTGATGCCGGGGTACATTCCCACTTCCACCACGACGTATTGGTCCTTCAGGGGAGTGACGAAGTTCTGCAGGACCTCCTTCTCGCTGAGCAGCCGGGCGCCCAGGCTGTAGGCGTCCTTCTCGACGGAGACGGGATATTTCCTGACATTGCTCAACGGACGAGTGCCCGTCGAATTGGGGAGGACGAGATTTACGGAGAGCAGTGCAACGGAAAGGAATTGAATCGACTGTTTCATAGCCTACTCCTGGGATCTTTCCTGAAATTTGGGTTCAATCCGTACGGTCTTGCCCGTCAGCACATAGACCCGGATCTCGAAGGGCGCGAGCCGATCTGGTTCCACCTTCAACTGGTATACGCCCGGTTCCAGCCAGATATCCTTGAGGTCCTTGGCCAAGCCGGCGAAGGCGCCGTCCAGGTAGACGCTCGCCTCCTTGTATTTCGTCTTCAACTTGATGCGGCCACCCCGGGCGGTTCGTCCGTAGCCCGCGAAGTAAGCGGGATGGTAGAAATCGGGATAGGCCCAGGCGCCGGTCAAGTGGTGGAACGGGTACCTGCCCCAGTAGGAGTAGTAGGGGAAATACCCGAACGGGGGGTAGTAGCGAAACCGGCTGTAGCTGGCTCCGGCTCCCAGAGAAAACCCGTGCAAGTTGAAGAGTCCGGTCTTTTCGACGGTTGCAGCCCCTTTGGGCGCCACGGTGTCGGCCTTCTTCTCGGCAGCCAGGGGTTGGAGGAGAAAGAGGGAGATAAGGACTAGTCTAAGTGCCATGATCAGGTTTCTCGTCAGTGTATACCATGGGGCTTCAATTAGTTTAGACCGTCACCGGATCGAAATGGTTCATTGCCCGTGAACCATTGGTGATCCGTTCAATCGGTGGGCCGGATCATGGTTTCGGCGATGGCAAAGACGCAGGAACTCCGGTCTCCGCCTCCCAGCGCTTCCCGCCAGATGCTTCGCGGATAGGGGGCTCCGTCAATGCGGCGTCCATCCAGCAGGACGAGCGCGTCCCGGCAAAAGAAGAGAACCGTAAAGACGGGTCTCCGGCTCTGAAGTTCCGGATCATCCCGATAAGCCACTGCGGGAGGCTCCAGCCGGGTCCAGGTCACATTCAGATGATGGTCGCGAGTCTCCAAATTCCATGACGGCGACTCGCTCAATTCGCCGCCGCGGCGAAAATCGGCATCCACGACCGGAAGGCAGGGGGCGAAGGGCGACGCCTTCCCTCGAAACATGGTCTCCCGGACGAACTCCAGAAAGGCGCGGTTGTCAGTCAGGATGGCTTCCAAGCGGCCGGGAACGGCTACGAACGCCACGTGTCCCTCGCCTGCGGGGCTGTAGTGGGACCGGTAGAGGCTCACTCGAGCCGTGTCCTTGCCGGTTCCGGGCGCACGCAGGAAGCAGATCCAGTGTTCTCCCGACCAGAGGAGGCGGCCGGGCAGGATCGGATTTATTGCGGTCATGGTGCCGGCGGCTGTCCGGAAGGGAAGAGTTCCCTCAGGAAGCGGAGGACTTCATCCCGGACCGGATCGCCCTTGCGACCCAGTCCGGCAATGATGTTTCTGTGGTTGCGGTCCGGTATCTCCACGCTCCGAACCGTTCCTCCCGATTTGTCGAGGGCGCTCTCGAGACGCCGGGTCTGATAGTCGAACGTGGGAATGTCCTTATCGGCATAGAGCAGGAGGAAAGGCGCCGGTTTGCCCTGCACGCGGAGGGCTGGAGAGGCGGACTGGAGCTGTTCATCGCGGACGCCGAAGACATCCTGGAACAGGAGCTGCCCGGTCACCCCGAGCCGGGTCAGATCGTAAATGCCGCTGACGCCCACCACCCCGCCGATGACATCCGGGGTCAGACCGTGCTCCTCCAGATACGTAGCGTCCAGCGCGGTCAGGGAGCAGAGGTGAGCGCCGGCCGAGTGCCCCACGAGAACGATCTTACGGGCGTTCCATCCGTACAGTGAGGCTTTGTTGTGGACCCAACTGACGGCTCGCGCCACATCCCGGGTGTGCTCGGGGTGACGCACCTCCGGCGTGAGGCGGTAGTTGATCACCGCGACGGCGACTCCCTCGGCGGCCAGGCTCCGGCCCATGGCGCCGTAAGCCCCCCCGTAGGCGTCCTTGTCGCCCCGTTTCCAGGATCCGCCATGGACGAACACCAAAACCGGATGACCCGCGCTTGCGGACGGCAGGAAGAGGTTCAAAAGGTGCTTGCGGGGGTGCGCGCCGGGCCCTTCGTAGTAGGCGAGGTTCCTCAACTCCCGGGGTTGATCCGTCCCGGATGGGAAAACGAAGGCGATCGCCGCCCAGAGCGACAGCGCGGCACAAGCATGCTTCATGGGGATACGATGCTGGACCACCGGCGGGGATCTTGCAAGCACGCGGCCGGGAAGCCGGGCCTGCTCCGACTCAGCCGGATTGTCCGGGACGAATCTTCGGGCACCAAAAACCAAAATCGGTCACAATACGCGCGTCGTGGAGTCATTGAGAGTCGAGAACCTCACCAAGGACTACCCCATGGGAGAGCGGGTGGTCCGGGCCCTGGACGGAATCTCGTTGGAGGTCGTGCCGGGAGAGTTTCTGGGGGTGGTCGGCCGCTCCGGTTCCGGGAAGTCGACCCTGCTCAACCTGCTGGCCGGCATGGACCGCCCCAGCTCCGGC
>JAPOYZ010000203.1 GCA_026706325.1 Candidatus Aminicenantota bacterium | reverse complement strand
GGCCGGTCCAGGTGCTGCTGGTGCGGCTCTATCGGCTGACCCGGGAGAACCGCTATCTCGACGCGGCGCGGGCCTACACGGACGCTATCCTGTCCGGAAGAGACGGGATCTATGACTGCGTGGAATCCCACAAGTTCCTCTGGGGCCTCACCGAGTTGTTCCAGGTGTCTCCTGAGGATCGCTACCGGCGGGCGGCCCGCCGGATCGCCGCCTATCTGATCCGGAGCCAACAGCCGGACGGGCAGTGGTGGGGCGACGCCGTGGGCGGCGGAAACCCGGGCCAGTCATTGGACCTCCGTCTCAACACGACCTGCAACGCGCTGGTGGGACTGGCCGCCTACCGTTCCTGGACCGGACGCTGATATTCGCCTGCAGGCGAATGCGCGCGAGTGGATTCCCGTACCCTGACGGGCTTCGTTACGCCAGCCAGGGCCGCACGGGCGCAGTGCGATAGACGAGTTGGAGGATATTGTCCTCCGGGTCCCGGAAGAACGCCAGCTTGGTGCCGTTGGGCAACTCTCGCAACGCGCCGATCTCCACGCCCTTCTCCTGCAGAGCCCGGCAAGAGGCGTCCATGTCCTCCACCAGGAATGCGATGTGCCTGATCCCGGCGTCGTCGTCCTCTTTCCGGGTCCGGGGCTTGCCGTTGGAATTGAGGATCTCGAGCAGAGCTCCACCGGACAGGCCCAGAAAGTGATAGTCGATCTCCGTGTCGCCGAGAACGACGGTCCCTTTCGACAGGAGCTCGAAACCAAGGACCCGGCAATACCAGTCCGCCAAGCTCTCCGGATCGTCCGCCACGACTGCCACATGTTCCAGAACTTTCATGAGTCCTTTACCTCCAGGAAATATTCAACGCCGGTATTTGGGTCAGGGATTGGGAGGAGAGGTGCAGATCAGGATCTCCATGGTCTCGTCTCCCGTGTTCTCGACGCCGTGTTCGCACCAGGGCGGCAGATGGATGAAGGTCCCCGCACTCACCGGGACCTGTTTCCCAGCCAACGTCATGGTCCCCTGCCCCTTCAGGATGACGTAGCATTCCTCGGTGTGGTGGCTGCCCACCCCCAGGACCACGTGGGGCGGGACGAAGAACATGACCATACCCATGTTCTCGGCCGGGGCTCTGGGATTGGACGGATGAACCACGCGGACACCGATTCCCTCGCAACCCGGGTACTTGACCGGAACGCCGTCCTTCACGGTGACGATGTTGGGCTCCACCAATTCGTCCGGCTTCGGAATCGGCGGCTCCCCTTCATATCCCCGGAACTCGGTGATCTTGGCCATCTGCGATCTCTCCGTACTCTTTTGCCCGTCTACCAGTCCCGAGTATATCCGGCGGTCCATCCACCATCGACCGTCAGGACCGTTCCATTGATATAGCTCGCCTCCGGCGAAACCAGAAAGAGCACCGCCCAGGCGACTTCCAGCGTCTCAGCCGGGCGTCCCAGAGGAATATGGGCCAGCAGGCTCGCGGCGTTCTCCGTGTAGACGCCATCGGCGCCGTAGAAGAGCTTCTTCGTTCCCCGGGTCAGTGTGGAACCGGGAGCCACTGCATTGACCAGTATGCCGTGGGGACCCAGCTCCAAGACCATGGAGCGGGTCAGATTGACCACGCCGGCCTTGGCTGCGACGAAAGCGCTCTGCAACCGCAACGGCACCAGGCCGGCAACGGACGAAATGTTGACGACACGTCCCCCGCGGTTACGGAGCAGGGCGGGGACCGCAGCCTTGCTGACGACGTAAACGCCGGTCAGATCCACCTCCAGGATCCGGCTCCAGTCCTCCTCCCGGAACTCGTGAATGGGCACACGTCCACCAAGGGTGTTGATTCCGGCGTTGTTGATCAGAATCGAGAGCTTGCCCCACTTCTCCTCCACCCGGTCGACGGCCCGCTTCATTTGCTCGGAACGGCTCACATCTCCCTCTATGGCGAACGCAGCGCCTCCCGACTCCCTGATCCCAGCCGCTGTTTTTTCGGCCTTATCCAGATCGAGGTCCACGATGGCCACCTGTGCGCCGTTGGCCGCCAGAAGCCTGGAGATAGACTTCCCGATGCCTTGTGCCCCGCCGGTGACCAACGCCACTTGATTCTTGAGATCGACTTTCAAGTCTCCCTCCCCCGAGTCCGGTTGCCGACGGCCGCCCGCAATCGTCTCCCGTCTTCTAATTTCGACCAGCCTGCATTCTCGACAGGTCAGTGCCGGGCGCAACCGATGCCGTAGACTCGCGCCCGCTCCAGATACAGCTTGAGGCGAAAAGGTCGCAGCACAGCGTCGACCAGATCGGGTTTTCCCTTCCAACGGACCAACAGCCGCGGCCCTCTTCCGCTGATGGGAAGGCTCTCCTGCCGGGAAAAGCCAGGAATGACTTCCCCGTCCGTATCCAGCAACTCGGCGCGGATCGATCCTCCGGAGGCATCCCCATTCACGTAGAGGGTCTCCCGTGATCCCCCGACCGCCAGCGGATGGGTGGTGAGAGTCCCTCGGGTCTCGGCCTCCCAAGCGACGAATCCTCCCCGGTCCAGAAACGCCACACCGATGCCGGGCCGGCCTCCGGTCCCGTGACCCACATGGTCGCCCCGGTAGTAGATGGCCGTCTCCTCCCCGACGGAGACCTGGGAGGGTACGGGATAAATGGAGCCGGCGTCCCACTCCCCGTCCGAGCCCAGGGGCAGGAAGGGAACCCGGAACCGCTGCCAGTCGATACCATCGCGGCTGACGGCAAGCTGACCGAAGAGCCGATCGTTGGCCCGATCGAAGGCCGCCGTGTAGAGCACATACGTGTCCGCGGCGCGGCTGTACTTGAAAACGCCGGGCGTATAGAGATCGAAGTCGCGGGGATCGGCCTCGTCGGGACCATGCACGCTCACCGGATTGGACCAGTGAAAGGCATCGGGACTGGTGGCGCGGGCGATGAAGCGCCGTCCCAGCATACGGGTTCTGAAGTAGCCCACGTATTGTCCCACCCGGTCATCCCAGAAAAAGATGTTGTGGGTGTCGAAACCCCCGTGGAGGTTCACGCGGGCGTCGGTCTTCCAGTGCAGGCCGTCCGCCGAGAAGGCGATGCCCACGCCGCGGCCCCGGAAGTCCCAGAGATGAAACATCATCTTGTAGCGTCTGGCCGGATCCGGCTCGGCTCGATCCTTGACCACCCAGTAGACCTTGTTGCGGGCCCCTTCCGGCCCCGCGAAGACGATGTTGTTCTCCCGGGAACCGTCGGTTTCGACGATCCCGAGGATTGGCTTCTCCCAGACCAGTCCGTCGCTGGAGGTGGCATAGAGGCAGCGCCCCTGCTCCAGGTTGGGCCCTCGGAGCTGCCCCGGGTTGAGGCGGGACTCGTACCATATCTTGTACAGCTTGTCCTCGCCGTCGTAGATCACGCAGGCGTACCCGACGGAACCGGCCTCCCAGGGCCGATCGGCCACCAGGATCGGATTGGCGGGATGCTTCCTGACCTCTCCCATGACACGCTTCAGGCCCTGGGACCGGGCGGCCACGCGCCGGTCATTGAGAAAGAGAGACCCCATGCGGCCCCAGGCTCCGACCCGTTGACCGACTATGGACGAGGCGGGACTCTCCTGCCGGCGCCGGCATCCCCGTCCCAACGGCAAGGATCGACGGTGGCGCCGAGAGGGCGAGAAGAGACAGGCAGCAGGGGGACCAGGCAGGTCGCACGGGGTTCGCTATACGACGGTGCGACCTG
>JAPOYZ010000059.1 GCA_026706325.1 Candidatus Aminicenantota bacterium | reverse complement strand
CCAACTTGCCATCTTTGCCTGCCGGCAGCATACCGCAATGCCAGACCATGTTTCGACACCCGCTCAGCAGCCAGGTCAGTTTCCCCACGTCGGCCGCCTCGTCGGTGAAGGTGAGGTCTCCCTGATTCCGGTACAGGCTGAACACTTCGTGGTCGATGTTGGAGACGAAGAGGTCCTGCCGGCCGTCGCCGTCGTAGTCGGTGGCGTCCACGCCCATGCCGGAGCGCGGCTTGCCGCCGTCGTCGAACGCGACTCCGGCCCATAGGCCCATCTCCCGAAACGTCCCGTCACCCTGATTCACGAAAAGGAAGTCGGCCACCGTGTCGTTGGCGACGAACAGGTCCAGATGCCCGTCGTCGTTCACGTCGGTAGCCACCACGCCGAACGCCTTGCCCGGGTGCCCGGCGATCCCCGACTCCCGGCCGACGTCGGTGAAGCGGCCGTTGCCGTCATTGCGAAAGAGATGGCTGGCGGTGGGATCAAAGAGGGTCGGCAGGCAGTAGTAGGTCCGCTTCCGCAAGTGATCGAAGCAGAGCTTGCTGAGGGACTCGTCGTAGTGGACGAAGCTGCAGACGAACAGGTCCAACCTCCCGTCGCCGTTGTAGTCGAACCAGACCCCGCTGGTGGACCAGCCGGGAGCCAGGAGACCCGCGTCCTCGGCCACTTCGGAGAAGCTTCCGTCGCCGTTGTTTCGATAGAGATAGTTTGGCCCGTAGTTGGTAACGTAGAGGTCCTGCCAGCCGTCGCCATCGTAGTCGGCCACCGCGACGCCCATTCCGAATCGACCCCCTGCTACTCCCGCTGCGCCGGTGACGTCGGTGAAGGTTCCATCCCCGTCGTTGCGGTAGAGGGCGTTCCGGAGCGCAGTGGCAGGAGTGTAGAAGTCCGAGACTCCGCTATTGACCAGATACAGATCCATCCATCCGTCGTTGTCGTAGTCGAAGAAGGCGCAGCCGGGCCCCACCGTCTCCGGCAGGTGCCGTTGAGGCGACATGGCATTCTCATGAACCCAGTGGATGCCGCTGGAATGGGAAGAGGCTTCCTCGAAGACGATTCCGGGACTGGTGGGCTCTTCTGACGCGCCGGTTACCGGAGCGAGCCAAAGCAACGATACGGCGACCCAACTCACCCAATCCTGGATCACATTCCCTCTCCGGAGAAACGGATTCAACTACCCGGCTCGGCCGGTCCGTGCCCCTCCCGGATCGTCACGATCCGGTCCACGGGCAGATCCGACAGCGTCTGGCTCCGGCCGCTGGGCCAGAGGATTTCCACTGACTCGACCTTCTCGGCTCGGCCCAGGCCGAAGTGCAGCCGGAAGTCGGAGGAGGAGGAATAGCTGGCTCCACTGATGACGTCCCCGCGCTGCCGATGCCCGCCGGCGGTCACGAATACGGTGGCGCCGATGGCGTCGCGGGGACTTTTCTCCCCGCCCTCCAGATGCAGAGACAACCAGTGATGTTCCGGGGTCGAGGCCTCGTTTTTCAGGACCACCGGCGGGCCGTCGGCGCAGTTGAGCACCACATCGACGCGTCCGTCATTGTCCAGGTCGCCGAAGGCGGCTCCCCGGGCGGAGACGACGACAGCCAGACCGCTCTCCGTGGCAGGAGAGACCACCTCAAAACGTGCTCCGCCCAGGTTGCGGAAGAGTTGCGGCCGCTGTGCGTAGGTGGTCCCCCAATCGTAGGAGTCCACGGCCGCATAAATGTGACCGTTGGCCACGAACAGGTCCTTCCACCCATCGTTGTCGTAGTCCAGGAAACCGGTTCCCCACCCCAGAAAGGGAATGGTGGCTTCCCCCAGACCCACCTGAAAGGTCACGTCCAGGAAGAAATTGTCCCCCTCGTTCTTATAGAGGGTGTTGTGATCGTCGGAGAAATTGGTCACGTAGAAATCGATCTGGCCATCGTTATCGTAGTCTCCCACCGCCAGGCCCATTCCCGCCTGGGCCTTCGCATACTGGTTGAACGCGAAACCGGACGGATAGCTCATGTCTTCGAAGGTCCCGTCCCCCCGGTTCCGATAGAGGAAGTTGGGCTTGGAGTCGTTGGCCACCACGAGGTCCACCCAGCGGTCTCCGTCCACATCCACGAAGGTGCTGGCGAACCCGTAGTACCGGTTCGGATCGTGGACGCCGGCAGCGCCGGCGACGTCGGTGAAGGTGCCGTCGCCGTTGTTGCGGAAGAGAAAATCGCGGATCCCGATGAGGCCCAGGGGACCGCAGAGGACCTGTTTCCCACGGAAGCTGCACGCGTGCTTCGGAATCATGGCGAAAGACCGGCCCAATGACTCCTCCGAGAGCCAGGTCGCGGGATCGATCTCCAGCTCGGCCTTCCGCTCCCGCAGGCATTCCTCCGCGGAATCGGGAGCCGATTCGGAGCAGGGCGGAAATTCCAGGTACCCACATACGAAGAGGTCCAAGTCCCCGTCCCGATCGAAATCTCCGAAGGACGGCGCCGTCGACCATCCCGGAATCGAGACCCCGGCCCGGTCCGTGACGTCGGTGAAACTTCCGTCGCCGTTGTTGCGATAGAGCCGATCCTTGCCGAAGTTGGTGACGTGGAGATCGGGCCAGCCGTCGTTGTCGTAGTCTCCGACGGCGACGCCGAAGCCCCAACCCTCGTTGGCCACTCCCGCCTTCGCCGTAGTGTCGGTGAAGGTGCCGTCCCCGTTATTGCGATAGAGAGCTGCCTTCGGATGTTCCCGCTGGCCGCGGATCGCCTCGAAGTTGGAACCGTTGACCAGGTAGATGTCTATCCAGCCGTCCCGATCATAGTCGAAGAGAGCCACGCCTCCGGACGGAACCTCCATCAGGAACCGTTTCACTTTCGATCCGGCGCTATGGAGGAACCCGCCCAGGCCGCTCCGGGCGGTGGCGTCGGCGAAAACCACGGGCGCTCCGTCGACGAAACCGCCTGCCGTGATGGGACGCATCATTTCGTCCCGCACGGGCGCCCGGGGAGCGCCGGCGGCCACGGCGCTTTCGTCCTGGGCGAGGGCCTTTCCAGCGGGAGTCAGCAGGAGCAGGGCGATTGAGAGGAAGGTTCCTTTCATCCCGGAGTCAATTGAATGCAAAGGGCGTCGGATCGGAGATGAAGACGGGGACAGGAATGTCCCCCCTCCTACGAGAACAACTCGTGGACGAACGTTCCGTTTGTGGCGATCTTGACGGGGCGTCCGCCGGCATGGAACTCCCCTTCCGGGTCGATTCCCAGAATGCGGTAGACGGTAACCGCCAGATCTTCCACCGACACCGGCCGGTCGTGGGGATCGGAACCGGTCGGCGTGGTGCTGCCCACGACCACTCCTCCGCTGATTCCGGCTCCGGCCAGAGCCACCGAAAAGGATCGTGGCCAATGATCCCGTCCCGCCTGGTTGTTGATGCGGGGCGTCCGTCCGAACTCGGAGAGGACCAGAACCAGCGTCGTCTCCAACAGGCCTCGATTCTCGAGATCGTCCAGGAGCGCGCCGAAGGCCTGATCGAACGGGATGTTGACCTTCTCCATCCCGGGTTTGTTGTCAAAGTGCGTGTCGTAGCCGCCCTGGAAGACCGTCGCCACGCGAACGCCCGATTCGATGAGCCGGCGAGCCAACAGGGCTCCCTGCCCCACCGTGGTGTGCCCGTACGCGTCCCGCAGTTTTTCGCTCTCCTCGGAGATGTTGAAGGCCTTCTTGGCGGCCGGCGAACTCACCAGGTCGTGGGCTTT
>JAPOYZ010000239.1 GCA_026706325.1 Candidatus Aminicenantota bacterium | reverse complement strand
TAGCAACGCAGTCCGCGCCTGTGCAGGGACGGTCGAATGCCGTGATGACTTTTGCGACGGGCTGTTGAGGCCGCTTCAGTCTCTGCTGGGCGCCACCGTGACCGAAACGGGCAGAGTCGTGTAATCGGCCGATTCCGCCTTGGCGCCGCTCCTCCGCCTCCGGACGGCCTCGCTCTTGACCCGCCCCACGGCCAGGAGCGGGAAAGTCATGGGCTCGACCCAGGGGTCCGCTCTCAGCTTCAGGGTCCGGCTCGTCTCGTCCTTCGAGATCACGATTCCGTTGGAACCGCTGTCCTCGACCCAGATTCCGGCCGGGCGGTTCTGGAGGATGAAGGGCACGTCCAGGCGGAAGCCGTGATTCCTCTGGATGTGTATCGTCAACCGGATGTTCTCGCCGGGCCGGATCACCGGATCGGGCGGTTCGATGCGGGGAACGATGGGAGGGGCGGGCGCCAGGGACACCAGATTCAGGGGTTCCGCCGGGTCGGCGGCGACTCTGCTGACGGTTCGGTTCCCGATGACGGCTTCGCCCACGACCCGGAGGTGCACCGGCTCTTCCGGCTCCCGGGCGTTTTCCAGGGCCGAGAGGACCAATGTGGTGACCAACTCCTGTGGCCGGATCAGGCCCTGGGTGGCGTGAAATCCCGGAGGCAGACCCTCCACCCGGACCCGTACCGGTCCCTCGAACCCCTCCATTCGGGCGGCGGAAACGGTCAGGGGCACCCTTCCTCCCCGGGGGACATTGGGGTTTCTGGCGCCGGTGGCCCTCCCGTCCACGTAGAGCAGAAATCCGTCGTCCAGAAAGAGCCGGAAGTCGGGTTCGGCCGGCCGGATGGTGAGGCGGTACGCATGCCGGGGCCCTCCCGCGCCCCCCAGGCCGCTCAAGTGAGCCAGGTAGGTTCCGTCTTCGGGTGGCCGGAACAGGAGATAGGAGTCTTTCCCCCTCAGGGGTCCCCCGTCGTCGTTCCGGTAAGGGAGGGTCACGGCGGGATAGAGTTCCTCGTTCACTGGAGTGCCGGGGTCCCGCACCAGGACCTTGTGGACGCTTCCGTTGACGGGGTGGTTCTGAGGGTCCGTCCCCAGCCAACTGATCCGCTTACCCAGGATGCCCTGAGCCACCGAAAAGTGGTCCGCCCGGCGAATGGAGCGTTCCAGCCGGATCAACTCCCGCCCGTCCAGGAGAACGAAATCCAGCGGGTAGTAGCGGGTGTCGTCCTTCAGTCCGAAGCGGTTCAGCAAGAGGGCGCCCGCGCTGAACTTGCTGTCGTGAAAGTCCTCGGACAACACTTCCAGGACGGCTCCGGCAACCGGCCGTCCCTTCGCGTCCAGCACCTGGAGAACCGAGTCCAGAGGAGACAAGAGGCGGCGGGCCCGGACTTCCAGAACCAGGGTCTTGCCCCGGCGCGCCGGAAAAGAGAACAGGTCCCCGTCCCCGGGAACGCCGGTGCGGCCGTTCACCGTCACCGGAACCGGCACGTTCTGGGCCGTTTCGGGTGCGTCGTTGGGTTCCTTCTCCCGGACCTCGGGGTTGTCCCCCAAGGCCAGGGGCAGGGTGTTGAGCGTCGGTCCCTGAGGGGTCCGGAGCCGGAGCTGGTGAGTGTCCTTCCCCGAGTTCGGAGGGAGGTCTTCCCAACGGATCGTTCGCCGTGCCCCCAGGTTGTATCCGGTGACGGCCAGCTCTTCCCGGCTTCCGCGGCTCAACCCCAAGGGGAAAACGCCGGTCAGGAAGGGGAGCTCGCCCGCGGTCAGGCGATAGGCGAAAGTGCGGCCTCCCCGTCCCGCCCGGTCGGAGATGCGAATCCGGTATTCGCCGTCCCGGGGGCAGGAATAGGCCAACACCGAGTCGACGCTTCCGGGGAAGAAGTTGTCGTTTCGGGCCAGGAGCCGTCCCTCGCCGTCCATCAGTTCCAGCACCGAGTCCAGCCGGGACCCCAGGGAGGACGCTTCCACCCGGAAAACCAGTTCCTGTCCCGACTCGCCGCGGAACCGGAAGACGTCTCCCCGGGTTCCCCGGTCGAGCCGCCCTTCGACGGTGACGGGAAGCGTGATCTCCCGGCCGCCGGCAGGTTTCTCCTCCGGCTTCATGGCTTCGATCTGGGGCAGCCCTCCCAAGGCGAAGCGCACCCAGTTGCTGGTGCCGTAACGGGTCTGTATCCGGAATCCATGGCTTCCGATTTCCGCCTGGGGATCCACGTCCAGGCGAATCCGGACCCGTTGCCGGGGGGTTCTATAGGGAGGATTGGGAGCCGGTTCGATTCCCGTGACTGTGGCGTCAACCCCCTCCCGGCTGAAGATGAGGCGAGGCGAATCCTCCAGGTTGATCCCCTCCACGGTGATCCAGGTCGAGGCGCCGGCCTGGGCCCCCAGGGGGCTGACCTGGTAGACGATGGGCGAGGGGGAGAACTCCAGCCCGGCGGCGCGTTCTCCGGCCGGGAACCCCGGAATCTGGAGCAGGAGACTGAGTGTCAGGCAGCCGGCGTGAGTCCGCATCAGTGGTTGAAGAGAAACTCCTTGCTGGTGAGAATTCCGTGGGCCAGATCCACCAGTCCGTTCCGCTCGGCGTCCATGATCTCGCCGCTGGAGGATGGGGAAGGGGCGGGACCCAGGGTTTCCAGCAGTTCTCTCATCTCCTCATCGGTCGGAGGCCGGCTCAGGGCGGCCCAATACAGGTTCCGGATCACCTCCTGCCGGGACAGCCCCGCTTTCAGGGACCGGCTCAGAAACCCCGATTCGGACTGGAGCTTCCGGTGCAGCCCTTCCCCATGGATCAGGTGAAGCGCCTGGTTGACCGTAGGCTCCTTGACCCGCTCGGCATGGGCGTTGATCTCCCGTGCCGGGCGGCCGAAGGTGGAGAGAAAGTTGGAGGCCACCCGGGTGTCCGGGAGCTGAAGGGCCCGGGTGCCGGAGGGGAATCCGGGGAAGTGCTCCGGGACGCCCGTCACTTGGCAGATCATGTCCAGGATCACCTCCGCGGGCAACCGGCGGACACCGAAGCGCGAGTGGTATTTTTCCGCCAGTTCCGGCGCACCGGCGCCTCCGGCGCTGGCCTGGTAGGTCGCCGAGTTCATGATGGTCCGGATCAGGTGGCGGAGGTCGAAGCCGTGTTCCGTAAAGTCCCGGACCAGCGCGTCCATCAGGTCTTCGTTGGATGCGGGGTTGGTCTGCCTGAGGTCGTCCACCGGTTCCACGAGTCCCCGTCCCAGAAAGTGGTGCCAGATCCGGTTCACGGTGGCGCGCAGGAAGTAGCGGTTCTCCGGTGAGGTCAGCCAGGCGGCGAAATGTTGCCGCCGGCTGCCGGGGGCGTTCTCGGCGATGGGGTCTCCCTCCAGGGGGCGTGGCGGGAGAGGGTCTTGCCGTCCCGGGAAGGGGACTTCTCCGCTGCGGCTCTCGAAGATGATCACGTCTCCCTGGTCTCCCGGTTTGCGCCCCACCCGGGAGAAGAAGCTGGAGAGCCCGTAGTAATCCTCCTGGGTCCACTTGTCCAAGGGGTGATTGTGGCAGCGGGCGCAGGCCACGGAGATCCCCAGGAATGTGTGGGTGATGTTTTCCGTCGCCTTGGTGGCCTCGTCGTGCATCACCCAGTAGTTGGCGGCCCCGTTGCTGGTGTTGCTCCCCGTGGCCGTGACGATCTCCCGGACGAAGCGGTCCCAGGGCTTGTTCTCGGCCACGCTCCGGCGAATCCAGTCGTAGAAGATCCGGTGGGACGGGGATTTCAGCTTGCTG
>JAPOYZ010000600.1 GCA_026706325.1 Candidatus Aminicenantota bacterium | reverse complement strand
CCGCCCTCGTCTCCCTCATCAGCTTGGCGGACCTCACGTTTCAGGGGCAGACGCTCCGGACGTCCACGTTGCGTTCCGGCGAAATCTTCGCCCTGATTCTGGTCCTCTACTTCCTGTTGGCCCAGGTGATCGCGAGAGGAATGAGATTCCTGGAGTCCAGGTTGGCGGCGGGACGGGATTCCGGGGGTGCGGCGTGATCTTCGACTGGGGATTCGCCCTGCAGATCCTCCCCGCCCTGCTTCAGGCCGCCCTGGTGACGCTCCAATGCACCCTGGTGGGCATGAGCCTGGCGCTGGTGCTGGGTCTGGCCTGGGCCCTGATGCGCCGGTCTTCCCGCCGCATCCTGGCCTGGCCGGCCACATGGATCGTGGAATTCGTCCGCAGCACCCCGCTCCTGGTGCAGGTCTACTTTCTCTTTTATGTCCTGCCCGAGTTCGGCATCTCCTGGTCGCCCTTCGTCACCGGCGCCCTGGGCCTGGGGCTCCACTACAGCGCCTACACCGCCGAAGTCTACCGGGCCGGCATCGACAACGTCCCGTCCGGCCAGTGGGAAGCCGCCCGGGCCCTGAATCTGGGCTGGATGGAGACCTGGAGGTCGGTCATCCTGCCCCAGGCCGTGCCTCCCATGGTCCCGGCCCTGGGCAACTACCTGGTGGGCATGTTCAAGGAGACTCCCATCCTGGCCGCCATCACGGTTCAGGAACTGCTCCAGACCGCCAAGCTCATCGGCGCCGAGAGCTTCCGGTACCTGGAACCGCTGACCCTGGTGGGCCTTCTCTTCCTCCTGGTCAGCCTCTCCTCGGCGCAACTGATCGGGTGGCTGGAATCCCGGACGGCAAGAACCGCTCTCTGAGACCCCAGGCTACCTTCAGGTTCCCGGGACGAATCGCTGAAAAGCCCGGGTCAACAGCAGGCCGGCCAACGCAAGAGCGGGTCCGGCCAGTTCCGGAGAGACAGCCGCAATGAGGACCCCGTCCGCCAAAGAGATTCCGGCGATGAGACCGGTGACGGCACGGGGAACATTTCGGCGCCGCGCCGAGAGAAACGACGCCGACCAGAGCGTCCAGAACAGGAAGCAAGCCAGCAGCGGAAGCAACGCGGTTTGGGCAGGACCCCACACGGCCGCGTAGAGGCCGAACGCCATGGGGGCCAGGAGCAGGAGCGCCGGCCACAGCGCCTTTACCCGGTTCAGGTCCTCCTGGGCGGCCAGGTACGTCAGTCCGGCAACGTAGCACGCCAGCACCAGAGCCCCGATCCAAACCTGAGCGGAGGCGGACCCGGCCGCCACGGAGCCGGCGATCAGGTAGACGAGTCCGCGGCAGACGGCCATCACCACGGGACTGTGGGGATCGGTCTTGTGCCGGTAGTTGTAGTAGACGATCAGGACCCCCAGGATCACCCCCATGCCCAGAGAATCCAGGCGGGGACCGGATTGGAGCACCGAGGCCGCGTAGAGCCCCGATTGGCCCAGAGCCAGGAAACCGAAGCCCAGCGCATAGACCTCGACCAAGCCGGCTTCCCCCGAAGGAATGGGCCGCCGGGGACGCGTCTTGGTGTCGTGGCGGTGGTCGAAGGCGTCGTTGAGGAACATGCCCCCGGTGTAGAAGCAGGAGAGCGCGGCCGCCAGGACTAGCAAGGCGGACAGCTCCAGGGCCGCGCCGGAGAGAGCGGCTCCCGCCAGGCAGTTGGTCCAGACGGTGGGCAGATTGGACACCCGCCCCAGGTCCAGGTAGACCCGCCACCGCGGTCTTCGGGTCGTGCGCGGCGGTTCCGCGTTCATTGCAGGAGCCTGTCCCGCGCCCAGGCCAGCTCGCGGGCGATGGCGTCGGTCGTATCCAGGGTCTTGTAGCGCGGTGGGAGAACGTCCCAGGTGTAGGTCTCCACCTCCAGGTAGGGGCATGCCGGCTTCGACTTCAGGCGGAGCAACAAGGCCGCCAGGTCATCCTGGGTGGTGTCGAAACCGCTCATACAGGAGAGGAAGATGGGAACGTGGAAATGAACCCTCCATTCCTTCCGGATGCCGGGCGAACCGGCGCCTTGTGCCCGGAAATCCGCCTCCCGGTCCAGGGCCTGGGGCAGGTCCTGATAACGGACGACTCCCCGTCCCGACGTCTCCACCACCTGGTGCAGGTAGGTCTCTTCGGCGAAAGGCCTGAGCGTCCGTTCAGGGCTGCCGTCCCCCTCGCGGAAGCGGAGCCGCAGAGCCGAGCTGATTTGAACCTTCAGGATTCGGATCGCGGCGGCTTCCAGTCGATCCAGCACTTCTGACGGGTCCTCGAATTCCACGGCCACGTGACAGGCGTCGCAGCAGATTCCCAGGTGCCGCCGGGCGACTCGTTCCGCTTGGCCACGGGTAAGACCCAACTCCCGGACCAGGGTCCCGAGTCCTTCCCCCGAGAGGATGTGGCCTTCGAAAAAGGTCACCACGTCGTCCGTCGTTTCCAGGAAGCAGCACGGCTCGGGCTCCAGCGCCAGGGTGATGGTCTTTCCGGTCTGCTCCCGGAGCCGGTGGAGGTACGCGACGCTGCGGAGCATCATCTCGGCCATCCGGCAAACGTCGGCGGAGGACCGGACCTCCGTCCGGAAGGCCCCCGGAACCGTGCTGATGCTCCCTTCCAAGGCCGCGTCGCCGGGCAGCAACCGGGCCAGAATCCGGGCCAGACGGTTCGTGTATTCCAAGCGGACCCGGTCTCTCCAGTCGGGAAGATAGACGTTCTCCTTGACCCGGGCCCGGTGGAAGACACCGTAGGGAAATCCGTTGATGGTGAAGACGTAGGCGCCCTCAGTTCTCAGGAACTCCTGAAGCGCCTCCAGGTTTTCGGGACGGGCCAGTGCATCGGCGGCCTGGCCCGAAAGACGCGGCCCGATGGCGAAGGGCCGGCCCGGACAAAGCTGGTTTCGAACCGCACCCGGATAGGACTTGAGATTCTCCCAGACCTCGGGCCAGGTCTCGCCCGGATGGATGTTCAGGCAGTAGGTCAGATGAAATCCCGGGACCAGTTGCATCGTGCCTCGGTGCGTCACCCGGCCTGGGATAATTCAGTCTCGACCACACCGGCGCCGGCCTTTCCGAAAGAACGCCGGAGCCATTCCATGGAATCGAGCAGGAGCCCGTCGTCCATTTCCGTCACCTCGAAGCTTTCGCCGATGTCTCGAATCAGACTGATGTGGAGCGTTCCGCCCAGGTGTTCCCGAAATTCGGCCAGTCCCTCCAGAACCACCCTCTCCCCGCCCCGAGTCATGCCGAGAGCCTCGTCCCAGACCGGCAGGCCCAGGTCTCGGAGCAAGGAAAGGACCCGATTCAGCACCCCCCGATTCAGGAATCCGGCCCGGACCGAGTAGACCAGGTCCACGGCCATTCCGATAGCGACCGCTTCTCCGTGCCGGAGCCGGTTTTCGGTCATGGACTCCAGCTTGTGAGCGGACCAGTGTCCGAAATCCAGCGGCCGCGCACTGCCGAATTCGAAGGGATCGCCGGAGCTGCGAATGTGCTCCAAATGGAGTTCTGCGGAGCGCCGAATCTGATAATGGAGAGGTTCCTCCTCTCCCCGTGAGAGTTCCGGGGCGTTCTTCTCCAGGTACTCGAAAAGGGGACGGTCCCGGATCAGCGCCACCTTCACGGCCTCGGCGATGCCGGCGATCTTGTCCCGATGCTCCAGGGTCTCGATCAGGGAACGGTCGTTGACGACTGCGAAGGGGGGGCTGAAGGCGCCCAGAAAGTTCTTCTTGCCGAAGAGAT
>JAPOYZ010000550.1:2235-3748 GCA_026706325.1 Candidatus Aminicenantota bacterium | reverse complement strand
CCCGACGCTCAGAGGGAGGCGTTTCTGGCGCAGATCGACCTGGCTCAGGCTGCCGGCAAACCCATCGTGATCCACTCCAGGAAGGCCGAGGATGAGATCTGCTCGATTCTGGAGCGGACGTACCCAAGTGGGGCAGGACTCAACGGCGTGGTCCATTGTTTCACCTCCGATGAGCCGACGGCCCGCCGCTGTCTGGACCGGGGTTTTTTCATCGGACTGGGGGGCATCCTCACCTTTCGCAAGTCCGATTCGCTGCGAGCGTTGGCGAGCCGTCTGCCGTTGGACCGGATTCTGATCGAAACCGACTCCCCGTACCTGGCTCCCGTTCCCTTTCGGGGCAAGACCAACGAGCCTGCCCGGGTAGTGGAAGTCGCGCGGGAACTGGGGAGGGTCCGTGCCCTGACCCTGGAACAGGTGGGTGAGAACACCCGTGCAAACTTCGAGAGACTGTTCGGCGCCGGTTCCCACCGGGAGCCGGGCCGATTGGCAGTCTCAAATTGACGTTGATATAGTTTTCACGCTTTTTTGCAGGGAGGCGCCGCGGGCGCAGCCGAAACGGTTTTTCGTCCCTCGGACGACAGATGAAGACAGTCGGAAAGCGGGGTTTTCCCCCGAACGCCCTGCAATCCCGGGACCGTATGACCAGGAATGGACGTGCAGACTAGCCGCCCGCTCACTCTCAAGGACATTTTCCTGCTGGTGAAATCGGATCTGGCCGAGGTGGAGAGCCGCCTCGATACGGAGATCCAGAGCGCGATTCCCCTGGTCAACGACATCAACCGGTACCTGCACACGAGCGGCGGCAAGCGGCTCCGGCCGGCGGTCCTGCTGCTGGCTTCCAAGTTGTGCGGGGCCCGTACCGAGGCGGCGCTTCGGCTGAGTGTGGTGGTGGAGTTGATCCACGTCGCCACGCTGGTCCACGACGACATCATCGACAACAGCGACGTCCGCCGCGGGCGGCCCTCGGTCAACGCCAAATGGGGGAATCAGATTACGGTCCTCATGGGCGACTGGCTCTACATGACCTCTTTTCAGATCGCCATGAAGGAGCGGTCGATGAGGATCTTGGACATCCTCATCGATATCACCCGCAAGATGGTGGAGGGAGAGCTCCTGCAGCTTGAGCTGGAGGGGCGCATGGACACCACCGAGCCACAGCAGTTGCAGATCAGTCTCTACAAGACGGCGTATCTTTTTTCCGGTTGCGGCCGCCTGGGAGCGATTCTGGGCAACATGGATCCGGCTCGGGAGGAGGGTCTCGCCCTCTACGGCCGGTCCCTGGGGATGGCCTTCCAACTGGTGGACGACCAGCTCGACTACACCTCCGCCCAGAAGGACATGGGCAAGCCGGTCCTCAAGGACCTGGAAGAGGGAAAGATGACGCTCCCCATCATCTTCATGCTTCGCCGTGCCCGCCGGGCGGAAAAGGACTTTGTCCGGCAGGTGATCCTCCAGCACGATTTCAGCGATGCCAACAAGCAGGAGATCCTGGGTCTGGTCTGGAAGTACGGAG
>JAPOYZ010000550.1:0-2225 GCA_026706325.1 Candidatus Aminicenantota bacterium | reverse complement strand
TTGGACGAACTGAAGCTGCGGGCCCGAGCCTACGCCCAGCAGGCCAGGGATGCGCTTGCGGTCTTTCCCGATTCCATCTACCGGGACGCACTCCTCCAAGTGCCCGACTTCGTCCTGGATCGAAACAACTGAGTCGGAGGGGACATTCTTGTCCCCCCTTCATCACCGGCCCGGAACTGGATTGGAGCCAAGCAGAGTACTCTGGACACTTAAACTATTTCGGAGTATATTCCGAGTTAGTTTAACCTTTTCGGAATTACTTACGATTTGGCGCATTACACTCGAATCCTCAACATCGACCTGCCACGCGGGCACTCAGCGTTCTTGTGGGGCCCCCGCAAGACTGGAAAGTCGACATTGCTGCGTCGGCGATTCCCGCAGTCCGCGCGATTCGACCTGCTCGACACCCGCCTGATGCTGGAGTTCACACGGGCGCCTTGGATCCTCTCGGAACGGATAAGGGCGCTGGATGAGGCGACACGCGCCAGGATGATCATCATCGATGAAGTGCAGAAAGTGCCGTCCCTGCTCGACGAGGTCCATCGCCTGATCGAGGACGACGGTCTCAGCTTCGTGCTCTGCGGGTCCAGTGCCAGGAAGCTGAAGCGCGGGCGGGCGAACATGTTGGGAGGGCGGGCTTGGCGTTTCGGGCTCCATCCTCTGGCCTGGCCCGAGATTCCCGGGTTCGAACTGTTGCGCGCGCTCCGCCGAGGGTTGATTCCGCAGCACTACGACACGCCGAATCCGCGGCGGTTGCTCGCCGGATACGTGGACGACTACCTGAAGGAGGAGGTGTTCGACGAAGGGTTGACGCGAAACACTGCCGCGTTCTCGAGGTTTTTCGATGCGCTGTCGTTCTCCCACGGAGAGTTGCTGAACTACAGCAACATAGCGAGAGACTGCGGCGTCGACTCCAAGACCGTCCGGGAATACTTTCAGATCCTCGTCGACACTCTGCTCGGCGTTTTCGTTGAGCCGTTCCGGCGCCGCCGTTCTCGCGCCGTCATCGTGCGAGCTCCGAAATTCTATCTCTTCGATGTCGGCGTGGCCGGCCACCTCACCGGGCGCCGAGTCGAATCCGCCTCAGGACCGGGCTTCGGGCGCGCCCTCGAGCATTTCGTGCTGATGGAGTTGCTGGCCTACCGCACCTATCGCGACCAGGAGTATCCAATTCGCTTCTGGCGCACCAAGTCGGGACTGGAATGCGACTTCGTCCTGGGACGCGAGGGCGCGGTTGCGATCGAGGTCAAGGGTGGCGCTAATCCCGGTTCCCGAGACCTCCGCCCGATTCGTGCATATATCGACGAACACCGGCCCCGTCGGGCTGTCGTCGTCTGCAACGCGGCCGCTCCCCGGCGCACCGCCGACGGCATCTGGATTCTGCCGTGGGAGCGGTTTCTGGATCGATTGTGGACCGATACGATCACCGAATGACGCGTTGGCCCAGGAGGCGGGACATTCATTTCCCCCTCTTCATCTCTTTTCAGAAGGACGGCGCGGGAATGTCCTCTTCGATGATGTTCGGGAGCGGTCTCGGTTTCGGCCTGGGTTTCTCGGACTCCTCCGAATCTCCTTCCTCGGAATCGGCACCATCGGAGTCCCCGTCATCCGGGTCCGCCTCTTCCACCGGTGCAGGAACTGACGCGGCTCGGCGGGCGGCGTAAAGCTCGGTCCCGAAGTTTCCCGCCGGAGTCTTGTCCACGGTGGCCTTCATGAATTCGATCCAGATGGGAAGGGCCAGGGTGCTGCCGTAGACCCTTTCCCCCATCGAGACCTTGGTGTCGTGCCCCACCCAGACGCCGGCGGTGAGCAGCTTGCTGAATCCCACGAACCAACTGTCGGTACAGTCGTTGGTGGTGCCTGTCTTCCCGGCAACCGGAATGGGCAGACTCCGGGCCTTGCGGCCGGTTCCCGTCAGGACCGCGTTTCTCAACAGTTCCACCATCGCTTCGGCGGTCCCCCGCCGGACGACCTCGTCCACGCTGGTCTCGTGCCGCTCCAGAAGGACACCGTTGGCGTCCTCCACCCGGTCGATGTAATAGGGGTGGACCCGGACTCCGCCGTTGGGAAAGGCGCTGAAGGCGGAAGTGATCTCCTCCAGAGTGACTTCGCCCGCTCCCAGAGCGGTGGGGAGATAGAGTGGGATATCCCGTTGGATTCCGAACCGGTGCGCTACGTCTACGATTCTCTCGACCCCCATGGCGTTGGCCAGACGAAGGGTGGGG
>JAPOYZ010000511.1 GCA_026706325.1 Candidatus Aminicenantota bacterium | reverse complement strand
GGAGCATTGGTGGGGAGTACCGTGGCCGAACGTTTCGGCTGGCAGGTGGGACAGACGATCCATACCGGCAGCAACCTCTTCCCGACCGAGTTGGAATTGACGATCCGCGCCATCTACCAGGGGGGCGGCGACGAGGGGGGCAGCATCTATTTCCATTGGGACTACTTCAATGAACTCATGAACGACAACGGCGTCACCGGAACCTTCTCGATCCGGGCCTCGTCGCCGGAGGTGATGTCCGCCATCGCCGAGGAGGTGGACGAACTCTTCAAGAATTCCATGGCTCCCACCAAGACGGAAACCGAGAAAGCCTTCATCATGGGGTTCGTCTCCATGCTGGGCAACGTGCAGTTTCTGATCAGTGCCATCTGTCTGGCCGTAATTTTTGCCGTCAGTCTCGTGGCCGCGAACACCATGGCCATGTCCATCCGTGAGCGTGTCCGTGAGATCGGGATTCTCAAGACCCTCGGTTTTCGGAAGACCCAGGTGCTGGGTTTGTTGCTGAGCGAGTCGCTCTTCCTGGCCATGAGCGGGGCGGCCTTGGGCGCGCTGGGCGCCCGCGTGATTTTCCAGTCCGTGCCGATGCAGGCCATCAGCAACGGTTTCATCCAGAATTTCGAAGTCCGGTTCGCCACCATCGCCGTCTGCATTCTGATTGGAGCAGTGATCGGACTGATCGCCGCCGGACTGCCCGCCTGGCAGGCGGCCCGGCGGCCGACTCTCGAAGCATTGCAGAGCGTGGGTTAGATGAAGATCCCCATCCGGTACAACTTGAGGAGTCTCTGGGTGCGGCGGGTCGGGACTCTGATGACGGCCTTGGGAATCGGGCTCACGGTCGCCATTCTGGTGGCCATGATGGCTCTCATCGACGGCCTCGACTCGACCTTCGTCAACACCGGATACCCCAATGACCTGGTGGTCATTCGGCAGGGCTCCCAAAACGAGACCAACAGCTATCTCGACCGGGACATCTTCCCCAGGGTCCGCTTTCTGCCGGAGGTGGCCCGCGATGAAAACGACGAGCCCTGGGCCTCCGGCGAGCTCATCGTCGTCATCAATCATGAGCGGATCGCGGGAGAAAACGAGACCTCGAACATTGTCATTCGCGGCACCGGCAACCGGAGCTTCGAAATGCGGCCGGAAGTCCGAATCGTCGAGGGACGGCGCTTCGCGAAGGGCGTGCGGGAACTGATCGTGAGCCGGTCCTTGTCGCGTCGCTTCAAAAGCATGGAGCTGGGCGATACCTTGCCCATCGCCCAGAACGAGTGGACCGTGGTGGGCATTTTCGACGCCGGCGGCACGGCCTACGATTCGGAGATCTGGGGAGACTACGACGAGATCGCTTTGGCTTGGACCCGGCCCATCTACACCTCTTTCCTGGTTCGCGCCAAGAATGGAGAGGCTCGAGCCGCTCTGGCGAAACGGATCGAAGAGGATCGAAACATCGAACTTCAGGCCATTCCCCAGACCGAATACTACGAGGGACAGACGATCTCCTCCGTGGGACTCAAGGCCCTGGGTGTCTTTATCGCGGTGGTCATGGGAATCGGTTCCTGCTTTGCCGCCATGAACATGATGTACGGCACCGTCATGGCCCGGTTCAAGGAGATCGGAACCCTGCGGGCGCTGGGATTCCGCAGACGGAGCATTCTGGCATCGTTTCTGGCGGAATCCGTACTGCTGGCGTTGCTGGGTGGAGTCGCCGGTTGTCTCATGGCCTTGCCGGTCCACGGCATTTCCACGGGGACCACCAACTTCGCCAGTTTCAGCGAAGTCCTGTTCCATTTCCGAATCACCCCCGAAATCCTTTTCAAGGCGATTCTCTTCGTCAGCCTGGTGGGGATTGCCGGCGGCCTGCTGCCGGCCGCACGAGCCGCCCGGGTGAGACTGATCGACGTGATGCGAGACTGATGGAAAAAGATTTGAAAGCGTTGCGGATCGACCGCAACCGGAAGCGTGCCAGGCAACCCCGAAACTTGTGGCTGATGGGACTGATAGCCTTCGTTTTGGGCGCCGTACTGTCCGGGCTGGTTTTCCTGAACCTGTCGTTGCAGACGCCGGATGCCGCGGTGGCAGACGTGCAGGCGGATCGGGCGACGTCTGTCTCTGCCGCCGCCGGGGTCGATCCGGCGCCGAAACGGAACAGGACCTTGCTCATCGCCTCGGGCTACATCGTCCCCCGCCACCGGATCGAAGTCAGTTCCAGAATCATGGGGAAGGTCGCATGGGTCGGAGTCGACAAATCGGATCGAGTCGAAAAAGGCCAGTTGCTGGTCCGGCTGGAGGATGCCGAGTTCCGGGCTCAACTCCAGCAGGCGCAAGCCGGCCATGACTCGGCGCAGGCCCGCCTCACCGAATTGGAGACCGGTTCCCGGCCCGAAGAGATCCAGAGAGCGAAAGCGGAGCTGGAGAGAAGCCGCGCCGATTTGGAAAATGCCGAACTCGAACATCGACGATTGAGTCAACTCATCGAGAGTGGAGTCATCGCCCAGCAACTGGTCGACGATGCCCGGTCTCGCCGCGACATGGCCAAGGCCACCGTCGCCGTCGCCGAGAAGAACCACCTGCTCCTGGAGATCGGTCCGCGAACCGAGCAGATCCAGGCTGCGCGCGCCGAGCTGGAGCGGAGCCAGGCGGACATCTCCTATTGGCAGACCCAACTCAAGGAGACGGAGATCCGGGCGCCCGTCAGCGGCACGATCCTGGAGCGAGTCGTTGAAGTCGGCGAGATGGTCTCGGCTTACTTTATGGGTGGAGCCGTCCTGGTGGCATTGGCGGATCTGGATGATCTGCAGGTGGAGATGGATATCAGCCAGTCCGACTTTCACAACATCTCGCCGGAGAACGGATGCAAGATGTCTCCCATCGCCTATCCGGCCCGGGAATACGAATGCGAGCTGGACGAGATCGCGCCGGAGGCCAACCGGCAGCGGGCCACCATCGAGGTGAAGGTCCAGATTCTGAAACCGGATCAGTACCTTCGGCCGGAAATGGACGTTCAGGTCACTTTCTTTCGCAGGCAACCGGACTCCGGAACCGAAGTGACCACCCCGGGAGAGACAGGATGACCGACGTTTTGATCGAAATGCGCCATCTGACCCGCGTGTTCCAGCGCGATACGGTCCAGGTCGTGGCGCTGCAGGACATCAACCTGGACATCCGTGAAAATGATTTCATCAGCTTGATGGGACCCTCAGGCTCGGGAAAGAGCACTCTGCTCAACCTGATTGCCGGTATCGACCGACCGACCGGCGGCCAACTCCGGGTCCTGGGAGAGGACCTGACCGCACTCAACGAAGACGAGTTGGCCGGCTGGCGCAATGAACACGTGGGATTCGTGTTTCAGCACTTCAACCTGATCCCCGTCCTGACCGCCTTCGAGAATGTGGAGCTTCCCTTGCTATTGACCTCGCTTTCGCGCCAGGAACGGCGGGAGCACGTGGAAACGGCCCTGCGTCTGGTGAACCTTTCGGAACGGATCCACCACTATCCGCGCCAGCTCAGCGGGGGCGAGGAACAGCGGGTGGCCATCGCCCGGGCCATCGTCACCGATCCCACCTTCATCCTGGCCGACGAACCGACGGGCGACCTGGACGCCGAGTCGGCCGGGGACATCCTCCAGGTGCTGGAGGCCCTGAACCGCGACTTCGGCAAGACCATCGTCATGGTCACCCACGACCCCCGAGCCGCGGCCTACGCCGGCATCAACCATCACCTGGAAAAAGGGTCCCTGCTGGGGAAGTCCCCGACCG
>JAPOYZ010000568.1 GCA_026706325.1 Candidatus Aminicenantota bacterium | reverse complement strand
CCAGCATCCCCGTCTCCCCGTTGTAGATCTCCAGGTGGAACACGCTCGGGCTGTCATCGACTTCGCCCGTGTTCACCAGCGCCAGGTTGCTGCGGTTCTCCTGGTTCTGCTGCAATCCTTCTACCCAGGCCTCCTTCGCGAAGCCTCCTCCTTCCGGAACCGCGTTGTAGAAGACACCGTACTGTCCTCCCCCTCCCTGCGAGCTCGTCCTGGCCCCCACTACGATCCCGCCCAGGTCTCCCTCTTCCGCCTTGACGTACAGGGGTCCCAGGTAGAAGCGCCTGCTCGTGCCCAGCTTCGCCGTCTCCTCCCGGCGCAACGCCTCCACCAGCTCGGGAAGGATCCGCTGCTCGCCGGCTTCGAGGGTCATGCTGAAGCCCACCACCTTCTCGTCCCCCTGGATCTGCTCCGACACAAACTCGAAGTTCAGCGTCCTGGGCTCTTCGGAGAAATTCGTTACCGTCAGCTCGCTGGTGAAGTCCCGGGTCTCCACGATCACCGGCAGGGTCTGGGCCATCTTCCCCTCCAGGGACCTTGCCGTCACCGGAAAGACGAACGACCCGTCCGAGTTGGCCTGGTCGTTGATCACCCCGTAGGCGTAGAAGGGAGCCTCTCCTTCCACCCGCTCAACCTTGACGTAGCCGTTCTCCACGCTGCCCAGCAACCCCGAAAACTGGTGAAACCCTCCCGGCCCCAGCGTCACCTCTTCGAGGACTCGGGGCTCTGTGTCCCCCGCCTCCCCCGAATACACCGTGGTCCTGAGTGCGATCGCCCCCTCTGCCGTGGTTCCCATGTTCTGGAAGGCCACGTTGGAGCGGTCCCGGCTGTTCTGCCGGAGGCCGCACAGGTAGACCGGCTCGCTGAATCCTTCTTCCTCGGCCACCCCCGGGTAGGCCAGCCCCGCTCTCCCTTCAGGCACTAGCGTCGTGGTCCGCACCACCGCCTGCACCTCGGAGCCGAGTGGCGCCTCCACCCTCAGCGTCCCCAGCCGGTTCCCCGTTTCGGGGATCGGGATCCCAAGGTCCCTCAAATAGTCGAGGGCATCGGTCGCGATCTTCTGCCTGCCCGCGGGGAGAAGGTCGGAATCCGTTCCGCTTCCTCCTCCCTCCTTGGCCGTGTAAGTGACGTTGACCTCGACCTCCTCCTCTCCGCGGTTGGTCAGGGTCAGCTCCGAGGTGAAAAAGGACTGGTTCCGCCCTGCCGAGGAGAGGATCACCGGGACGAACAGAGACCCTGTCGTCAACCGGAAGCTTCCCACGTCCGCACCTCCGTCGCCGCAGTCGTAGGCAAACGTCCCCTCTCCCGACTCGGTAAAGCTCAAACGAAGCTCGCAGGAGCTCCCGTCATCGTAGTCCAGCCTCACCGTTCCCATGCGCGGTCCCGTCTTCTCATAGGTGAAGGTTCCCGATCGGGAGGCAGCTCCCAATTCGGTCTGCTCGAAGCGGCTGCCTTCTCCGAATCGCAGCTCGAGGGTTCCGGCCGCCCCGCCTTCACCGGTCAGGTTCAAGGTCAGCCGTCTGTCCTCCAGGTCGGTCCCGGTAAACTCCGCCGGATCATCTCCCACTTCTTCCACGGGCTCTGCCGAGGCGACCCTGAGGATCAGATCCCTGCCGCTGCCATTCGAGGTGGTCACATACAGCGCCCCGTCGGGTCCCATCATCGGGGTCCGGAGCCGGCCGTAGGAGCGGTCCAGCTCGGAGACGACGACCTGACCGACGAAGTCGCCCTCCGGGGTGAACTCGAACAGGCGCAGCCGCATGTCCCTCAGCGTGGCCACCGCCAGACGCCCCTCCCAGACCCCCCACTGACTGCCCTCCAGGAAGATGCCGCCACTCACGGCCAGGGTCGGCGATCCTGAGGACCACTGGGCCTCAACCGCGTCGGGGAACTTCACCCGGTCGGTCATGGGAACGGATTCGTTGTAGCCGGGCACCGGATCCCAGCCGTAGTTGCCGCCGGCAACCAGCCGGTTGATCTCGTCGTCCACTCTCGGTCCGTGCTCCACCGCCCACATCCGGCCGGTGCCGGGCCTCAGCGCCAACCCCTGCACGTTTCGATGGCCGTAAGTGTAGACCCGCGGCGATGAAGCGAAGGGGTTGGCCGGCGCCCCGTCGCCCGTGGACGCGTCGACCCGCAGAACCTTGCCTCCCAGTGACGACAGATCCTGCGGGGTCCGCCCCAAGGCCGCGTCCCCGGTGGCAATCCACAGATACCCCTCCGGTCCGAAGCGCAGCCGGCAGCCGCCGTGACGACCGCTGGTGGCCGGCATGCCCCCGACCAGCGGATCGGCCACCCGGGTAGCCGCGGTGTAGCCGGCGTTCATGGTCCAGGCGATCACCTGGACTTCGGGCCCGACGTGACCCTGGCAGGTGTAGAAGCGGCGGTTGGAGGCAAAGTCCGGGTCGACGACGAGTCCCATCAGCCCGGTCTCGCCGGCGGCGAACAAGTCTCCCATCTCGGCCTCGACCCTGCGAACTGCGCCGTCGGCCCCTCGACTGCTGAGCACGCCCCTCTTCTCGGTGAACAGCAGGGTCCCGTCGGGCGTGAAATCCAGGTCCCAGGGGATGGTCAGGCCGGAAACCAGGGTGGAAACCCGCAGTTCGGGCGCGATCTCGGCGATCTCGACCGACTGAAGAGTGAAGGTCAGGGTGGCGATCGGCTCGTTCGTGAACTTTCCCCTACCCCGAATGCTGGTGATGACTCCCTGCGGCGTTGTGGCAGGGTTCGACAGTGAAAACTGGGTGCCGTCCTCGGTTCCGGCGTCCCACGGGTACAGGTTGACCGTAAGCGACGCCATCCACTCCCCCTGCTCATCCAGAAGGGACAGCCCGGATACCCCCACGAACCAGTCCGGGCTCGGAGCGATCATGGTAAGCAGGGTGACCCGGGAATGGTCGGTGGTGAGCGTGACGTCGTCGATGGTGGTGGAGCCGGTGGGACCGATATTGCCGCGGCCCAGCAGGACGTCGAGCGCATTGGGCTCGGCTGCCCTGACTTCGCTGGCCAGGGTGCTTGTTCCCCCAAGTTCCGCCATGAACTCGACCCCGGCGGTGGCCCTGCCGCCGTCCCTCAAGAAGGTAACGCCGGCATTGTGCACCCCTCCGACCAACCGGGTGAAATGGGCGCCGCCCGGAAGGCCGCCGGGGGTCACGGCAGTGGTGCACAGTCCCCGGAAAGTCAGGCTGTAGGTGGCTTCCGAGTAGACCTCAACCGGCGGATCGCTCTCCGGCGGGTCCAGCGGGACTGACACGCCTTGGCCGAAGGACGCAAGGGACGCCAGGGCGAGAATGGAGACAGCGCGTCCCAACGGACCAACTCCAACCCGACAGCAAGCCGAGATTTTGGAAGTCATGAACCGGAGTGCTGGAGGAGATTCCCGGGCCCGGAAAATAGAATCCGAATGGGGCGGCGAAGAGGCAGGATTCTTGATTTGTGTATCCATGTTCAATTTAGAACCCTTGAGTGGAAACAACGTTGCCGGATCGGTCAAGAATTGTGAATCCTGGATGAAAGAATGGGACACAATCAGTGAATCCAACCCTGCATCGGCATTCGGTCGCTTGGCGTCGCTTGGTGGTCTTTCGTGGCCCTTCCTCGATATCCTATTCCCCTCGGTCCATCCCGATTATCTCCTATTCCCTCGCCGGAAGGTAGGCTCCGTCGCCGCTGCGTTGCCCCGGAGCCCCGCCGTCGTTGACCACGCCGTAGGCCAGAAACGGGTTCTCTCCCGAGACCTTCTCGATCCGGATATACCCCTGCCGGGTGTCC
>JAPOYZ010000246.1:27962-32803 GCA_026706325.1 Candidatus Aminicenantota bacterium | reverse complement strand
GTGTCCACAGGTCTCGACTTGCGGTGCCAGGATCTACCGCTTCCGAGTCGAGCCTGTCGAATGGGGCTACATTCGACAGGCTCTGAATCAACTCGTCCTGCGTAGGAGGAGGAGTCAATCTTGCGAAATTATACTCGTCCGGCTTCAGGCTTGTCTGCGCAGGGCTTCCGTCCTAACGAAAGGAGGTCCGATCCATGACAGAAAAGTATTGGAAACTGGGAATGATTCTCTTCATTCCCCTGCTGCTGATTCTCTGGTGGTGTTGGGAGGACACCGATCCGGCACGTGTGAGTGATCCTCCACAACAATCCATAGCGAGGCAGTAGTTGGAGAGTCTGAAACGTGACTGGGAGAACGGAGACGTTTTGGAATAACAAAAAGTAAGGAGAATCAATGAAAGCCATTGCCACACTCATGATCACTCTGTTCGTTCTACAAGTATCGATTGCAACCGTTCCCGGACGTTCGGGCCAAGCGGTCTGTTACAAGAACTGCTGGCGCAGTTACGAGCGGTGTCTGTCGCAGGCTTATGACGACTATCAGAGATGTCGACGATTCGGGGAAGAAATGCAATGTTATTTTGCCTATGACCTCAATAGGAGAATTTGCAGCCGGGAATTCAGAAACTGCATGACCTGGTGTAGGTAATTCGAATCCCATCCCAAGGGGCCGTCCGTCCGGCCGGCCCCTACATCCTTCCAGCCGTTTGCGCCACCCCCACCATTTGTTGCTCCTGATAATTCGCAATTCTCATTCCCCCGCCCACCCTTATCTGTTAAACAGGTGCGGAACCATCACGGAACCCGACGGAGGGGAGAGAGACAATGCGATTGCGGCCACTGCACCACTGCCGAAAAGAATTCTCATCATTGTCAGGATTCCTTCTGGCCCTGACCCTGACGGCAGCGGTCTCCTCGAACCTCCATTCCCAGTCCGAAATCCACCGGGTCCGTCACCAAGGTTTCGACAGCCTGAGCCAGGGGCGTTTGGGCGATGCCGGGGCCAACACCTACGTTTCCCGAAAAGGAAGGCTTCAAACCATCAACCGGCTTGATCTGAACCGGGACGGAGAGTTGGACCTGGTCTTCACCCAGGACCACAACAGCGTCTACAACCCCGACTCCATCATCTACTGGGGCGGTCCCGAGGGCTTCCGGTCGCTGATGCCCGACTTGTGGGAGCTCCGGGCCCCGTTCTCCATCTTGAAATACCTGGACGACTCTGCCTCCCGGATCACCCGGCTGCCGACCCAAGGTGGCGGCCGCGGCCTGATCTCGGACCTGAATCTGGACGGGTTCCCCGACATCGTCATCGCCAATTTCATGCACAACTACCGGCCGGACCAGGACGTCTTCATCTACTGGGGCGGACCGTCCGGATATGGTCTCGGCAACCACACGCAGCTTCCCGCCTTTCGGGCCGGCGGAGTCGCGGCAGATGACCTGAACGGCGACGGCTTCCCCGATCTGGTCGTCGCCAACCGGGGGGATGAGCTGGGCGAATCCCTGGGTTTTCGGATGCACCTGGAGTCGTACATCTACTGGGGAAGCGTCACCGGCTTCCATCCCCAACGCCGGAGTTCGGTTCCCAGTGTCACGGCACAGGACGCGGCCATAGGAGACTTCAACGGCGACGGCTCCCTGGACCTGGCCTTCGCCAACCACAACAGCCAAGTCCATAACTGTTTCGTTTATTGGGGAGACGGCAAGGGAGGATTCGGACCCGAGCGGCGTCAGATTCTCGATGCCAAGGACCTCCATCTCGATGCGGAAGTGAAGGCGGGAAAGCGGATGCACGACGGCATGAGCACGCTGCTGGCCAAGGATTTCAACGGAGACGGGATCCATGACCTGGTCGCCGCCGGCAGCTCCAACGGCGTCGTGTTTTTCGGGTCTTCCAAGGGGCTCGACACCCGGAACTCGATCCGGCTCCCCGCAGATTCCTGCAAGGGGCTCGCCGCCGCCGACCTGAACCAGGACGGACACGTCGATCTGGTATTTGCCAACCAGGGAGCACGGCGGGGTTCGCCGCCGCCGTCGGAGATTTTCTGGGGCGCGGAAAAAGGATTCAGTCCCGAGAAACGCACTCCCCTCCCCACTCTGGCGGCCACGACGGTGCAGGCTGCCGATCTGAACCTTGACGGATCCCTCGATCTCCTTTTCGGCAACAGTCGGGGGCAAACCACTGTCGACGCACCCTCCTACATCTACTGGAACAGCGACCGGGGGTTTTCGCAGTTCCGGCGCACCCAGCTCCTGGGCTTCGGTGTCGACGGTTCGGGGATTGCGGACCTGGACGGGAACGGTTGGCCGGACGTCCTTCTGATCAACCACCTGAGCAGTGACACCGATATCCTGCCCACGGCCATCTTCTGGGGCGAATCCCAACGCCAATACGGTGATTTCTCCCTGACGTTGTTGAGGCCCGGAGGCTCGATGGAGTACAGCATCGCCGATCTGGACGACGACGACTTTCCGGACCTGCTCCTGGCTCATCGTGAGGGACCGGCCATCTGGTGGGGCGGGACGAAAGGGTACAGCGTCGACCGGCGCACCCGGCTGAATGTCCCACGGCCCATCAGCAACAACATTGCGGATCTGAACCGGGACGGTTACCTGGACCTCCTCTTTGCCGGCTCCGGCGTTTCCGGCCGCAAGGACGTCGCAGTGGCCACCATCGTCTGGGGTGACGCCGGACGGTTCGAATCGCCTCGGACGACCCAGTGGGACCTTCACGACAAGTTGCTGGAAGCCAACGCCATCGCCGATCTGAACCGGGACGGCCACCTGGACCTGGTCTTTCCCATGAGCTACGGTGACGAGTCGCAGATCTTCTGGGGAAGCCCCGACGGTTACCGGCAAGAGAACTATCTCCTTTTGGAGGCCTACGGCGCCCCCCATGCCGTACCGGCCGATCTGGACCGGGACGGATGGCTGGACCTGCTCTTCACCAGCAGCGCCAGTCCCCGGTACCGGGACATGGACGGACCGGCTCTCATCTACTGGGGGAGTCCCGAGGGACTCGCCGCGGCCCCTCCCACTCCCCTGGAGGGATTCACGAGCCTGGACGCCTCCATCGCCGATTTCAACGAGGACGGCCATCTGGATATCGCGATGACCAACTACAAGTCGGCCACCACGCGGGAAATCCCCGCCTTCGTCTATTGGGGAGACGGGAGCCGCAACTACTCGGCGGCCCGGCGGACCCTGGTGAAAGCCGCTTCTTCAGCCGCGGTGGATGCTCTGGATCTGGACCGGGACGGCTGGGTGGACCTGGTGGTCTCCAACCACCAGACCTTCTTCGACCATGCGGCGGGGACGAACATCTACTGGGGCTCGGCGGCGGGCTTCGATGATTCCCGTCGAACCCATCTGCCGACCGTGGGAGTCCATCTGGACGCCATGGTCGATGCCGGGAACGTCTACACCCGGGAACCAGAGTGGGACTTCATTTCCGTCCCGGTCGAGGCGCCTGGGGGAACCCGTTTCAAGCGCCTGGTCTGGTCCGGCGAGACGCCACTGGGTACAGGGCTCCAGTTCCAGGTGCGCACTGCTGCCGGGCAGGACGGCCTGGAAACGGCCCCATGGAGCGGCCCCGAGGGTTCCGGCTCCTTCTATTCCACGTCCGGAGACCCCCTGCAGCAGATCCCTGAAGGCCATTCCTGGCTCCAGTACCGGGTCGTGCTGGTCTCCCCCGATGGCGGCAATTCACCGATCCTCACCGAGGTGATCCTGGAGTGCGAACCCTGACCGGGGATCGGCTCGGGAAACCTGTTCCAATGAAGAGCGCAATGATCAAGCTCCTGCTGGGTCTGGCTTCCACACTGGTGATCCTGACCATCGTCGAGGTGGGACTGCGCCTCTCCGCCTACGATCCCAACACCAGTCCCTATTACCGTTACGATCCGGATCTGGGCTGGACGTTGGACCCGGTTCACCGCCGCGTCTCCGGGCTCAACTCCCGAGGTTTCCGTTCGCCTGAGGTGTCCCCCACCAAGCCGGAGGGGACCCAGCGGGTGTTGAACCTGGGAGATTCGTTCTCGGCGGGGATGAACGTCGACTATGGACAGACCTACCCGGGACTGCTCGCCCGCCGGCTCAACCAAAACGGCGAGTCCTGGGAAGTCATCAACCTGGCCGTCGGAGACTGGGGCACCAACCAGCAGTTGATCGCATTGGAGACTCTGGGGCTGGACCTGAAACCGGACGTGGTGGTTCTCCAGGTCTTCCCCTTCAACGACCTCTGCAACAACAGCGTTGAACTCGCCCATACCTGCAGCATGCAGGACCTGTTCCGCCCCTATCTGAAGCCGGCCGTTCCGGACCTGGAACCTGTCTTCCTGGATCCGGTCAGAGCCGGGTTGCGCCGCCGTTTCCGGATCTTCGGCCTGGTGGAGGAACCGGCGGTGCGGGCCTCGTTCTGGTACCAGGGGATCAGAGCGGGCGACGGCAAATCGACTCAGCAGTATTTCCTGAAGCACGCACGGCAAGCCGGACTCTCCGTCACCGGAGCGCTCGCTTCCCTGCTCCCCGAGGAGCACCAACCGCCACCATTGCGTCGAGCGTGGATTGACACTGTATCGGCTCTGAAAGGCGTAAAGGGTCTGCTCGACAAACGCCGGATTCCGCTGATCGCCCTGGTCATTCCCTACAAGTGGACGCTGTCGGAACTTTGGGTTCAGTACAAGCAGGGAAAACCGGATGGAATGGATCCCCGGTATGGAACGAACCGGGTCGAAGGCGCCCTGAGCGATCTGTCGGTAGACTGCGACCTCCGGGGACCGGCAGGCAACCGCGAGAGCTTCGCGCACTTCAGGCCATGAGGTTGTGACCCGGAGCCAC
>JAPOYZ010000246.1:0-27952 GCA_026706325.1 Candidatus Aminicenantota bacterium | reverse complement strand
AACCGGGTCGAAGGCGCCCTGAGCGATCTGGGGGCCACCGTGATCTCGATCCGAAGGAGCTTCGAAGCCAGCTCGACTCCGATCAAGGAATTCTTTCTCACCGACAGCCATTTCAATCAGAACGGGCACGCTCACGCCGCCGAGCGGATTCTCGACCAGATGCGAGAAGCGGGTTGGACGCAGAGCCGGTCTCAGAACCAGGAAATCGACTCCATTCGAGCGGATCTGGAACAAAGCCGTCGAGAGTTGTTCGGGTGCGAGCCATGCCGGAGCGATTGAAGACCGCGGCAGGCCCGCAGGAAGCGCGGACGGGTTATTGGGAACTGGTTCGGGGCAACGCCAGTTTCCGGTATCTCTGGTTCGGGCAGATCGTGAGCCTGCTGGGCGACTGGTTCAATCTGATCGCCTCCGCGGCCCTCCTGGCTCAGCTCACCGGGTCGGGATTCGCCATCGGGGGCCTGTTTGCGGTCCGGATGCTCGCCCCGTTTCTCATCAGCCCGTTGGCGGGCGTCATCGCCGACCGCTGCAATCGCAAGTACATTCTCATTCTCAGCGACCTGTTTCGGGCCGTCACCGTGTTGGGCTTCCTGCTGGTCCGGGAGCCGCAGGACGTCTGGATGCTGTATGCCCTCACGGCCATCCAGTTGGCCCTGGGAGGTTTCTTCTTCCCGGCCCGCAACGCCATTCTTCCCGACATCGTCTCTGCGCGGGAACTGGGAACGGCCAACGCCATCAACGCCACCACCTGGTCGGTGATGCTCGCGTTCGGGGCGGCGCTGGGAGGACTCGCCGCCGGGATCTGGGGCATCTATCCGGCCTTCATCATCGATGCCGTCAGCTTCGTGGTCTCGGCCGTCATTCTCTTGGGGGTGAAGTACCGGAAGACACCCGATACCGCCGCGTCCGGCCGGGGCCTGTTCGAGACGGCCGTGGTCCAATATCTCGAGGGTCTCGGCTACCTCCGGAACAACCGGGATATCCTGGTGACGGCCCTCCACAAGGGAGTGACCGCTCTGGTCTTCTCCCAGGGATATCAAGTCGTCAAGGTGGTCATCGGCCGCAGTCTTTTTCCCTTGGGGGAAGCGGGAGGAATCAGTCTCGGCCTGCTCTTCTCCGCTGCGGGACTGGGGACGGGCATCGGCCCCATCGCCGCCCGCCTGTGGACCGCGGACCGGCCCGACCGGCTCCGCCTGGCCCTGTTCGTTGGATATTTCCTGTGCGCTCTGGGCCTGGGGATCTCGTCTCTACTCATCAACCTGGAAACCGTGCTTCTGGGAAGCTTGTGGGCGGGGATCGGCGGCGGAATCATCTGGGTCTTTTCCACTCAGCTCCTGCTCCAATCGGTGCCGGGACAAGTGCGGGGGCGAGTCTTCGCCACCGAGTACGCCATCTTCACCCTGCTGTCCACGTTCGGCGTGACGGCGATAGGATTTGCTCTGGACTCGTCTCTCAAAGTGTCGGAAATCCTGGCGGGGATGTGTGCCCTGACGCTGGTTCCCGGCGGCCTATGGCGTATCTGGCTCTGGCGCCGCGCGCGGCGGTAGTCCCTGGACACGGTTCACGGTCGCCTTGAAGAACGGCTCCCGCTTCAGTAGCCTCCCGGAGACCGTTCGTGGCGAACGCCGCCACGCGCCATCGCATACGGCTGGTCCAAATGGCACGCACGGTGCAGATTTCCGAGATCATTCGTTCGGTCCATTTTGCGGAGCGTGATCCAGGGCGCAACTGGGTAAAGGATGCGCACATCGCCGTGGATCAGGACACGCCGTTGGATTCCACCAAGATCCTCACCCCCAACGTCATTCGTCTTCCGGATGGGACCTACCGCATGTACTACACGGGACTTGGCCTCGGCCGTCCCACAGTCGAGTCGGAAGGGTACATTCTGAGCGCCAGCTCCAATGACGCCGTGGTGTGGGTGAAGGATCCGGGGATTCGATTGGACGTCCACTCGCCTCATGCGAACCGCAGGGTGCTCTGTCCGGACGTCATCCCGCTGCCCGACGGACGGTATCGCATGTACTATGAAGCCCGGACGGCGTCGGATCCCACCAGCGTGCTGAGCGCCGTCTCGGAAAACGGGCTCGACTGGGAGCCGGAGCCCGGGATTCGAGTCGCCGACGGCCGGTGGTCCTACGGATCGCCCCGGTGCCTCTATTTCCGGGGCACGAACGGCGGACTCCGGTACCGGATCTACTGCCACCACTACTCTCATCCTCTGAAGCCGGGCCTAGCGTCGCAAAACCATATCGTGAGCGCCGCCTCGAGAGATGGGCTCCATTTCGAACTGGAACCGGGAGTGCGCATTCCCCAGGAGACCCGTTACGAAGACTATGCCGTGTATGCGCCGGAAGTGATCCGTCTGGCCGACGGCGCCTATCGAATGTACTACGCCGCCTGGACCCACGATCCCATGCACGGACGGATTTTTACGGCCGTTTCCCGCGACGGACTGCACTGGAGGAAGGATCCCGAGCCGTGCCTCGACATCGGCGGTCCCTGGGACCAGACACACGCCTCCGAGCCGTGCGTCATCGACTTGGACGACGGGCGCTTCCGGCTCTTCTACGAGGCCTGTGACGCGAATGGCCGATGGCGCATCCTGAGCGCCACGTCGTTGAACTGATCCGCGAGTCCGGCGGAAAGGACCCCTATGACAAGCTTCGAGCGCCTACTGGCATCCGGTTCGCGACACCCGCTCAACTGCCTGGCGTTGATCATGCTCATGACGCCGCCGGCTTGGGGAGAGTCCGCATCCCCGCTCGACATCGGCGACCGCCGCCAGGTCTTCATCGACCATAGGTTCCTGGCAACCTCCCAGGGAGTTCGGTTGCACGTTCATCCTCCCCGCAAGACAGGCGAGTTGACCATTGCCCAGGAATACCCATGGGAGAGCCGGAGGGTGGGCCTGTACGGGACGGTGCTGAAGGTGGGCGGGACCTACCACATGTGGTATGAGTCTCTTACCAATTTCGACCGCGACGAGGCGGGGGGCCACACCCTGAAGGTGGAGCGGGACCGGAGCGCCTGGCGCCGCTACATGTGCTACGCACGCTCACGCGACGGGATCACCTGGGAGAAGCCGAACCTGGGGCTGGTGGAGTTCGAAGGCAGCCGGAAGAACAACATCGTGGCCGGCCATGGCGCCGCCGGAATCGAGAAGCAAGCTTATGGGATGGTCTTCCTGGACCCCAACGCTCCGCCCGAAGAACGGTTCCGCCTGGTCGTGCGCCTACGGGGCGACCGACGCAACCAGCTCAACGTCTACTCGGCCCCCGATGGGATCCACTTTCGGCCGACCTACGAGCGGGTCCTGAGCTACCGGGACGACCGCAGGCACCATTTGGACACCTACAACATCATCTTCTGGGATGATCGAATCCGAAAGTACGTCGCCTATGTGAGACGGAACGCTCCGGGGCCCGGCCAACACCGGACCAACGCCCGCAGCGAATCGCGCCGCCTCGATCGGTTTCCCGACATCGAAGATTCGGCCCTCTCGCTGTCCCCCGACCGGCTGGATCTGCACCACTTCGACCCCGTCTCCAAGACCCGGGTCCCGGTAGCCGATTTCTACACCAGCATTGTCGTGAAATATCCTTGGGCGCAGGACGCCTACTACGCCTTCCCTTCGCTCTACTATCACTACGACGGCCGTTTCCTGCACGAGTTCAGGGAGGAAACCCCACGCAACACCGGAGCCAACGACATCCGCTTTGCCGCCAGCCGGGACGGGATCGCCTGGCACCGCTACGACCGGCGTCCTTTTGTGGAGTTGGGGATGGATGGCGAGTTCGACACGCGGGACAGCTACATGGTCCACGGCGTCGTGCCGGCGCTCAACGGCCGGGAGATGTACCTGTACTACTCGGGCAAGGACATGCTGCATGCCTGGGGTTGGGACGACCGGAGGAATCGCCTGATCCGAAAGGCGGATCTGGCTCCCCATCGTGAGAAGGCCGCCATCAGCCGGCTGGTGCTGCGCCGGGATGGATTCATCTCGGTCCGGGCCGACTACTCGGGAGGCGAATTCACGACGCCGTTACTGAGTTTTCAGGGCAGCGAGCTGGTCCTGAACGTGAACACCTCTGCCGGCGGCATCGCCCGCGTGGCGGTTCTCGATTCAGATTTCAGGGCCCTGGACGGGTATTCCCTGCAGGACTGCGACCGGATCCATACCACCAACCGGATCGAGCGGCGGGTTTCCTGGAACGGTGAATCGGACCTGAGTTCGCTCGCCGGAAGTCCGGTCCGGCTCCATTTCGAGCTGCGCGACCTGGATCTCTACGGCTTTCAGTTTCGGAGCCCGTGACCACGCGGCAGGACAAGGCAATGCCGTCGTCACGGCTCGGGACTGACCGAGAGGTAGGCGATGATATTGGCCAGGTGCATGACGAACTCGGCCGTGATCACGATCTTGTCGCCCAGCGTCGGCTTCGGTGTCCAGAACCTGGTGTTCTCCCAATGACCGTCGTCGAACTGGTGCTCCACGAACCAGTCCCCCACGCCCCGGGTCCAGGCCCGGTACGCTTCCTCCCGGGTCGCGACGTACAACAGGCCTGAACCCCAGCCCGACTTGCACACCTGCTTGGACCGGAACTGGATGTCGTCCGTGCTCATGGAGAATCGTTCGTATTCCCGGGCCAGCCGCAGCCAGCGGTCCTCCCCCGTGGCCTCGTGGATGTGGAGCAGTCCCGCGGCGGCGATTCCGCCGTTGAAGTGATGTTGCCAGGGCTCGTCCTTGAGGGTGACGTAAAACGCCGCCTCCTGGGGATCGTAGTCGCGAACCAGTCCCTGGGAACGCCTGTAGACGGCGTAGAGACGGTGCTCGGGATCGGGCTGCAGTTCCCAGAGGCGCTGGAGCCAACGACCGGCCCGGACCGCTTCGGGAACCCGGCCCACCAGGGAGAGAGTCATGGCGGCCTGGGCCGTGGGGAACAGCTCCTGGTCCCCTTCGACGCCCTCGTGCGAGTTGGCGTAGAAGCCCCCGGTCTCCGGGTCCTGCCAGGTGAGCAGACTCCGGGTGCAACGCCGCACCAGGTCCAATCGGCCCAGCAGGCTGGCGCCGTAGATCAGGCACGCCAGAGGGTACGAGCCGTAGCGGAGCTGCGGTCCGGCCGTGGTGGCGCTCTCGTCCAAGGCGCCTTCGGGGGTGATCCGGTTGCGATCGGCCCAATCCAGCAACCGGTGGCCCGCTTCCGTTTCACCCATGAGGGCGAAGGCCCAGGGAACGCGATAGTAGTAGTTTCGCTCCGTCACGTTTCCCAGGGATCCATCCGGATTGATGCGTTCCAACATCCAATCGGTGCCCCTCCGGCAGGAACGCCGGTAGCGCTCCAGCTTCCTTTCCACATCGACGACTTGCATTGGTGCTTCTCCTTGAGTAGCGCCTGAACGCTTCCCGTCAGCGCGCGGTGAATCCTCCGTCCACTGGGAGCAGGACGCCGGTGACCCAGCGTGCTTCGTCTGAAGCGAGGTAGACGGCGGCGGCGGCGATGTCTTCCGGTTCGCCCAGCCGTCCCAGCGGGTGGTTTCGAATCATTTCGGTCCACGCGTCCGGGTCCTCCTTGAGACGCCGAAACATCTCCCGGTTGATGTCGGTGATCACGAAAGAGGGATTGATGGCATTGACCCGGATGTTGTGCTCGCCGAAATCGACGGCCATTTGCCGGGTCAGGATGGACACGGCTCCCTTGGAGGCGCCGTAGGCCGGTCGAATCGGCAACCCGACCAGGCCGGCCACCGACGACATGTTTACGATGGCGCCCCCGCCCTGGCGGATCATTCCGGGAATCACGGCCCGGCTCATGAGGAAGACGCCTTTGGCATTGACGCGGAGGGTCTTGTCCCAATCCTCCTCCCGGGTGTCAAGCACGGTTTCCCGGGACGGGATGACTCCGGCATTGTTGACCAGGATGTCGATGCCCTCCAGCAGAGAGCAGGCCGTGGAAACGATGCGCTCCACCTGGCGCGACGATCCCACGTCACCCGCCACGACGTGAGCTTCCCCGCCCTCTTGGCGAATCGATTCGACGACCTCGTGCGATGCCCGCTCCTGGATATCCACGACGGCGACCCGCGCCCCCTCCGCGGCGAAACGGTGGGCGATGGCCTCTCCGAGACCGGCGGCGCCGCCGGTGACCAACGCCCCTTTTCCCGCCAGCCGTGCCGATGGCAATCGGAGCGTCACGCGGATGTCCTCCGTCCGGAAGTTGTGCGGCTCGCTTGGCACGTCATCCATCCCACCCTACCAGTATCCATCCACTGGCGACGTCATCGTTTCCAGAAATCCTCGAAACCGAAGGTCGGCCGCCAGCCAAAGACTCGCTTGACCTTCTCATTGGAAAACTGGCCGTGGGGAAAATCGGCAGAGACGAAGTAGGCTTCGTACCGCGACGGCAATTGCTCCAATGGGACGTCCAGGGCCAAGGGAAACAGAGCCGCCGCGTCCTGCCAGGTGACGGTGAACGGAACGAACGTGGGCTCGTCGTCCGGACGGGGCCGAGTGTCCCGGAAGTGGTAGAAGAGGAAGGAGGTGACATAGAGATCGTGATTGCGGGTGAAGATCCGGCAGACCTCCTCGGCCAGTCCCTTGGTCAGGGCATACAGATGGGTTCCCGGCCGGGGCGTGACGTCCGGATGCATGGCGAAGTCATAGGGTTCACAAGTGGCGGGTCCCGTGACGGCATAGAAGGGACCGGTCTGGATGAACCGGCGGATCCCGTGCCTGCAGGCCGCCGCCAACGCATTGTAGGCGCCCCGGGTGTTGACGTCGAAAGCCAGGCGCCGGTCATGCCGCAGGACGGACAGGTTGATGATGGCGTCCATCCCCTCCGCGGCGTCCACCACCTGGTCCAACTCGGCGACGTCGACCCGCCGGTACTCGTGAGGCCCTTCGGCGGACTCCTTGACATCGGTCAGCCTCAGCTCGTGCCGGTCCTCCAGCGCCCGGACCACGTGAGGTCCCAGGTATCCGGCGGCGCCCAGAATCAGGACCTTCACGCCGGCCTCCAGGTCGAATTGAATCCCAGGATCCGTTGTGCCCGTTCCGTACCGTATCGTTGACCGGGAAGTCCGGACTGGATGTGGAAAACCGAATATCCAGGCAGCTCTGCCGTCAGTGACCGTTCGACGGCCTCGACCGTGTCCTGGACGGTGACCCCGTCGGCGCAGGAATGCTCCGTGTTCCACAGTATCGACCCCAACCTGAGGCAGACGGCCTTGAGTTTTCCCTCTCTCGCGAACTCGCGGCACACGATCTCTCCCAGGCGGTAGGTGAGCGTCGGCGGTTCCTCGGCCGGCCAGGGCAACCATCGTTCGGTGACCCGGAGAGCGGCGGGATACCGGTCCATGACACGGAGGGAACTCAATTGAACGACGCGGGGAACACCGGCCTCCCACGCCGCCCGGAGCAGGTTGTACAGGCAGCGTGTCTGTCGATCCAGTCGCAAGGAGACATCCTCTGCAGGGTCGGTCCAGCCGGTCCAGATGATGGCTTCCATTCCCTCGACCAACCGCCCTGTTTCGGCGTCGTGATTCAGATTGCAGGGAACGAAAGGATGGCGGCTCCTGACGGGCAGAGTGTCGGTGAGAACGACCCGGTGCCGCACGGCCAGATCCTGGGCCAAGTTTTGGACGAGCCGATTCCTGGCGGTTGTGAGCAACAGCTTCATGGGATGATCCGGCCGCCGACTCGAGACCGGATCCTATCGGCTCGAATCGAGCAGCGCCGCCTTCGCCGCACCTGAGTTCAAATTACAGGGTTCTCGTGGAATGATCCAGACTGGGGCCGCTTGGACCGACGGGCCGAGAGGTGCAGATGCAGGAACCCGAGGGCGAAGCCGAGTCCGTACCACCAGAGGTGCACTCCGGCGACGTCGAAGAGGATCGGATCGATCTGGTGGGTGTAGGGTCCCATCGCCCATGAGTTCTGCGGCGGAGCTCAGTTTCCCGCTGGAAATCGATGAAATGCGGACCTCGAGAATTGGTCCTGCGCAGCTGTTTGCCTACCGGAAGGAGCCCGCGGCCTCGCTGACCTGACTTCAGCCTCCCGGACGGGAGAGAGTGGAGCCGTGAGAGCGGTCAGACTGCGGAACCGGGGGGAATCATGGTCGTGCCTTCGCCGCGGCCATACGCGTCTTCGCCATGCTCCAGGATATCCAAGCCGGTCCTTTCATCAGCTTGAGCCGGCCTCAGGGTCCCAAACAGTGAAATGACCTTCAGAAGCCCCCATGTGACGACGCCGCAATAGACGATGGTGGCGAGGACGCCCACAGCCTGGATGACGACCTGCATCGGATTCCCATTCAGCAGACCGTCGGTGCCACCCCAGGCCGCATGAGCGAAGACCCCCGTCAGCACCGCACCGGTCAATCCACCTATTCCGTGGGCAGCCGCCACGTCCAGGGAATCATCCAATCCGGACCGGGATCGAAAGAGGATGGCGTAGTAGCAGGGAAACGTGGCGATGGCGCCGATGGCAATGGCTCCCATGGGACTGACGAAACCTGCCGCCGGCGTCACGGCCACGAGTCCGACGACGATACCGGTGGCGGCTCCCACCGCTGTCGCCAGCCGGTCCCGGACGGCATCCAGGATCATCCAGACGGTCAACGCAGCCGCCGGGGCCAGCAGGGTGTTGACGAAGGCCAGAGTCGCCGTACCGTCGGCCGCCAGGGCGCTGCCGCCATTGAAGCCGAACCAGCCGAACCAGAGCAGTCCGGCGCCCAAAAGGACGAACGGCACGTTGTGGGGAATGATCGCCTGCCGCCCGTAGTCGCTTCGGGGTCCCACCTGCCAGGCGGCGACGACGGCCGCCGTTCCCGCCGTGACGTGGACCACCGTGCCTCCCGCAAAGTCCAGGGCACCCATCTCGCCCAGCCATCCGCCGCCCCAGACCCAATGGCAGACCGGGCCGTATACGAGCAGCACCCAGCCGGCGATGAAGGCCAGGTACGGCCCGAAGCGGATCCGCTCGACTACGGCTCCGGAAATGAGCGCCGCCGTAATGATGGCGAAAGCTCCCTGATACGCCGCGAAGAGGAGGTGGGGAATGCTGCCGTTGGCTTCCAGGTTCACGCCCTGAAAAAAGAGATGTCCCAAGCCGCCCAACCAGGGCTGCATGCCCTCGCTGCCCGGGGCGAAGGCCAGGCTGTAACCGGCCAGAACCCAGACCAGGGCGGTCACACCCAGGGAGGCGAAGCTCATCATCATGGTGTTGAGGATGTTCTTGGACCGGACCAGGCCGCCGTAGAAGAAGGCGAGTCCCGGTGTCATGACGAGGACCAGAGCACAAGAAACCAGCAGCCATGCCGTATCCGCAGCCGAGATCGTCGCAGCGGCGGCAGTGGTCATTTCGGTTTCTGCCATGATCGATTCCCTCCCTGTTCAGGCCACGGATTTATGCAGGAGTGATCGTCCGCTTGTCGGGGTCGAAGATCATCTTGCGGCCGCTCCACAAGGAGTCCGTAGCCATGATGCAGGCGATGGAGTGTCCGTAGCCTGCTTCGACCGGGCAGGAGATTCCGTCGACGTCCCGCCGCCGGACGCAGTCGAGCCAATTGGCCATGTGCGGGAACCGATAATTGGGCATGGCCCCCGGCTCGCCGGCGATGTACTCGCCCTGCATCTGCTTCGCGCCTGGCTTCAGGGCCTCGTCGCCGCGAATGCCGTCTCCGGAAACCCGCCACGGCACTTCGTTGAAGAGCGGCGACTTCTCGAACGAGAGTGTTCCCTGGGTTCCCTGAAAGATGTAGCCGGTCCCGGCGCCGTTGATCAGGCAGCAGCCGTAGCTGGCCAGGAATTTCTTGTCTCCCGTCCCGTATTCGAAGACGGCCTCGGTGGTGTCCGGATTCTCGCGGTAATCCTTGTAGCGGTAGATGCCGCCTTCGGCCCGGGCGCTCAGGGGATAAGGTTCCCCCGTGAGATAGTGGAGAGTGTCGATGTCGTGGCTCATCCACTGGTCGTAGATTCCGCTCGAGAAGTCCTTGAACAGCCGAAAAGACCGGTAGATCCGGGGATCGAACGGACGATCGGGCTTACCCAGCAGAAACTCCTTCCAGTTCAGATCCTCTTCCCGGCACTCGGCCAGTTGTTCGGGGCTGCGGCGCCAACGGTAAGGACTGTATTCGTTCTCCACCAGGCTGACTCGAACCACGTCGCCGATGAGTTGGTTCTTCATGATCCGGCGAGCGGCGATGCATTTGGGATGGCTTCTTCCCTGGGTCCCGATCTGAACCACGATGCCGGCCTTCTTGCAGGCGTCCAGGGCGTCGTTGGCCTCGGAAAGAACGTTGGCCATGGGTTTCTCGCAATAGGCGTCCTTGCCCGCTTCCGCGACCATCTTCAGCATCTTGCCGTGCTGGTGGTCGGCCGTGGCGATGATGATCGCATCGATCCCGTCATCGGCCAGAAGGTCGTCGATATGGTGGTAGAGCGTGGGCTCGCTGCCATAGTGCTCACGGAGGTGATTGGTGGCGATTTTCTGGTTCCGCTTCCAGATTTCGCAGACCGCAGTGACCCGAGCGTTGTATGCATCGGCATGCTCCAGGCACTTCCTCAACAGGTACATGCCCCGGCCGCCGGGACCCAGCACCGCCACCTGGAGGGTATCGTTGAGGCTGCGGCCCTTGGCCAAGAGGGACCCCGAAAGTCCGGTCATGACCGCGCCCGCCCCGGCGGTGGCCCCCATGAAACTGCGACGATTCAATTCCTTGGTCATTTCCTGATCTCCTTACGTAATTGGTCACTCCGGACAGGTTCCGCTACCCGGGCCGTCCTCCAGAGAGTTCAACCCCTGGGAACACCCGCCTTTTCAAAAGCCCGGGACATCTGCCGATAACAATACCTGGCTGCCGCCACCGGGTCGTAACCCGGTTTTCTGTGAATCTGACCACTGACCTCGAGAACGACGGATCCCCGGTAACCCTGGGCCTGAAGCTCCTTGAGATAGGTCACGTAATCCGTATCGCCATCCCCCGGCATCAGGAATTGCGTCTTGCCCAGGTCATTGGTCGTCGCGTCCTTGGCGTGTGCGAAGACCGCATGGGAACCAAGCAGGCGAATCGAGTCCACCATGTCGAAATTCATGGCTCTGAAATGACTGTAGTCATACGTCACCCGAACCCACGGGCTGTCGGCCTGCCGCATCAACCAGAGAGCTCCCTCGGGACTGTGCAGGGCGCTGCCAACGTGCGGTTTGATGGCCAACAGGATCTCATGGGATCGACCGACCTCCGCCCATTCCCGGAGCTTCTCGGCCATGGGCTCCTTCGCCTGATCCCACTCGGAGGTCTTCCCTCCCAGTGTCAAGACCAGTACGGGGCGCCGGTGCCGCCGCCCGGGGGTCCTCACGTTGAAGGGATAGATGTCGCGCCAGAGTTGCGCCGCCCGTTTGATCCGCTCCAGGTTCTCCCGGTGGGCCTCGGGACCCACCAGCAGTCTCAGGTCCTCGTCCAAACCGCTCAGCCCCAATCCCAACTCACCGAACAGATCGGCCAACTCGCGCCGGGCCGACCGGGTGAGGATCTTGGGGTCGTCCTGCCAACCAGGATAGATGGCAGGCTCCAAGTCTTAGTACCCCACCTCGCTTGCCATGCGCATGGAGTACGGCGTGCGGAGGGTTCGATTGTTGTAGAGACTCCACCCCAGGCCGATCGCCAGTTTCGGTCTGTGCCCGGAAGCGGAGGCCCGACCCGTGGACATCAGCGTCACGGCTCCTGCTGGAATGGACTTGAGAAACGCTCGCCGGTGGAGCTGGGACATGCCGGATTTCCCTTCAATTCGACGCCGCAAAGTCTAACCTACCACCCCTGATAACACAAACCTCCCAACCCCGTCGGAATGGCGTCCCGGATCCGGTTTTTTCGTTGCAACTTCTCGCTTGTTCGTTGCTGCACCGGCCACCGGTTGTGGTGTAAACTCACCGGCAGGTCGCCGGAGTGGTGGAATTGGCAGACGCGCTGCGTTCAGGACGCAGTGGGCTAGACGCCCGTGGGAGTTCGAGTCTCCCCTCCGGCACCAATTCCAATTTCCAATGTCTGTAGGGGCGCCCCTTGTGGTGCCCTTCCTTACGGGTGCCCTTTTCGGCTTCTCACTTCGCCTTCGGAACGAGTCGGTCCAACTTTTCCCGTAGCTCCGTCATGTTGTAAGGCTTGATCACTACCTCCTGCCCCCCCGCAGCCAGGATTTCTTCGGGACTTCCCTCCATGGCTGCGGCGCCGATGGCCAGGATCGGCACCCGATCCAAGTTTCCGGCCCTGCGAATCTGACGGATGGCCCGGTATCCTCCTCCACCGGAGATCATCATGTCCACGATGATCAAGTCGGGACCGAAGCCCATCAAGTCAGCCATGGAGGACCGGGGCGAGAACGACTGTGTACGAAAGCCGAGGCTCTGCAAGACGAATTGAATCGAGTAGATGTCGTCGGTTGTCTCCTCGACAACGGCCAACCGTTTCGACTCGGCAGTCGGGGCGCGCGGACGGCGGCGCCTCACCGGTCCAACATCCTTCTGAGCAGTTGGTTGACCATTTTCGGATTGGCCTGCCCGCGGGTCTGCCGCATCACCTGTCCCACAAAGAATCCCAGCAGGCCCCGTTTCCCATTCCTGTAACGTTCGACGGCGTCGGCATGCGACTCCAAAATCCCGGAAACGACCGATTCCAGTTCGCTCCGATCACTGATCTGGGCCAGGTTCTGCTCCCTGACGATCTTCCCTGGAGGCTTGCCCGTCTCATACATCCGGTCGAAGACACCTTTGGCCATCTTGCCGCTGATGGTTCCTTCGTCCAGGAGACGGATCAACTCGCCGAGATCCGCCGCCTTGACAGGAGAATCTTCCAGGCCGCGCCCGTCCCTTCGCAGCCGGTGGGTCACATCCCCCACCATCCAGTTCAGGACCGACTTGGGATTTCCGGCGCTCTTGGCGGATGCTTCAAAGTATTCGGCGAACTCGGGGGTCCGGGTAGCCACGAGGGCGTCGCCGGGATCGAGACCGTACTGGGAGCCGAACCGGCGCGCCCGGTCTCCAGGAAGCTCCGGCATCTGATTCCTGATCTCGTCCAAACGTTCAGCCGAGATCACGACCGGAAGCAGATCGGGGTCGGGAAAGTACCGGTAATCGTGGGCCTCTTCCTTGCTTCTCATGGGACGCGTCACTTCCAGGTCCTCTTCCCACAGCCGCGTCTCCTGAACCACTTCCCGCCCCGACTCCAAGACTCGAATCTGCCTCCGGATCTCGTAGTCAAGAGCCTTGTTCAAGAATCGGAAAGAGTTCAGATTCTTGATTTCAGTCTTGGTTCCCAGTGAAGTCTCCCCCCGTGGACGGACCGAGACATTGGCATCGCAGCGAAGACTCCCCTCCTCCATGTTGCCGTCGCACAGCGACAGAAAAAGCAGGACTCGTCTCAGGTAGTCCAGGAACTCGCTGGCCTCCTTGCCCGACCTCAGATCGGGATGGGTGACGATCTCCATCAACGGGACCCCGCATCGATTCAGGTTGACCTGCGTGTCCTGCCTCGCGGCATGAATCGACTTGCCGGCGTCCTCCTCCAGATGGACTCGGATGATTCCCACGCTGAGTTCACGCAAGGTTCCGGGTTTCCCCCGAGTCCGGCCATCCAGGGTCAGAAGCCGCACCCGCCCGTCGACAGCAAGCGGCTCTTCAAACTGGGAGATCTGGTAACCCTTGGGAAGATCAGGGTAGAAATAGTTCTTTCGAGCGAGGAGCGAACGCCGGTTGATGCGGCATTCCAGTGCCAATCCGGCCCTGGCCGCCATCTCCACCGCTTGGACGTTGACCACCGGAAGCGACCCGGGAAGACCGAGGCAGACCGGACAGGTCTGGGAATTCGGGGGAGCTCCGAACCGGGTGCTGCAACCGCAGAACACCTTGCTCCGGGTGCGCAGTTGGGCGTGGACCTCCAGACCGATTACCGGCTCGTACTGCATCGGACCAACTCCAAAAGCTGCTTCAATGCCGGCTCCGACTCCCCCGGCGATGGGATCCACTGCATGCCGTCCTCCCGGCGAAACCAAGTCATCTGCCGTTTGGCGTAGCGACGCGTGTCCCGGCTCGTCAGCTCGATGGCGTCCTCCATGCTCAACTCACCCCGAAGGGTCTGCAAGGCGTACCGGTAACCCAACGCCTCGAAGGCCTTGCACCGCTCATCGTACCCCTTCCGCAGTAGTCGATCCACTTCGTCCAGCAGGCCACTCCGAAACATTTCACGGGCTCGGGAATCGATCCTCTGATAGAGGAGGGGCCGGGGCAGATTCAGCCCGATCTTCAGAATGCGGTATCCGGCGAGCGGTATTCGCTGCTCCTGAAGCCGGCTGATGGGAGTTCCCGTCAGGAAGTAGACTTCCAGTGCCCGGATCAGGCGGCGCCGGTCTCCCGCGCCGATCTTCCGGGCCGTCGCGGGGTCCTTCCGAGCCAGCAGACGATGCAATCTCTCCTGACCTCGGCGTTGCACCATCTTCTCCAAGCGATCCCGAACGGCATCACACCGTGAAGGTCCTTCGAAGACTCCCGCCAGCAGAGCCCGGAGATAAAGTCCCGTGCCTCCCACCACAAACGGCGTCTTTCCCCGATCCCGGACCTGTCGACAGACTCTCCTGGCTTCCACCATGTATCGTCCTGCGCTGTAGAACTGGTCCGGATTCAGGAAATCGTAAAGGTGATGGGGCACGGCCTCGGTTTCCCGGGCCGACGGTTGTCCGGTCCCGATCTGGAGTTCCCGATAAAGTTGGAGCGAATCGCAGTTGATGATCTCCCCGTCCAGCCGGAGCGCTGCCTCGACCGCCAGGGCGCTCTTGCCCGAGGCCGTCGGGCCGGCGACGGCGATCAGGAGGGGATCTTCGGGCGGCGAAAGCGTCTTCAACGCAAACGTTCCCACTCGATGGAACTCACCTGGTTCTTCCGGAGATGGACGACCCGTGCCGGCCGGCCACGGTCATCCGATCCAGAATCTCCAGAGCCAGATCCAGGACCCGGACGCCCTCCCTGCCGCTGCACCCACGCCGGATTTCCCGCGCCTGGCCGTGGTGGCCCGCGATCTCGTCCAGGAACGCCGTAATCTCCATTTTCAATGGTTCTTCTTGCGTCACCCGGGGAGACCGGTTGACGATTCGCTTGGACCCGTTCACCTCCACCATGCTCGAGACTTCCGCCACCTGGCGGTCCAGGTCGAGGGAGATGTAGTCGTCCGCCTGGAAGAACCTCAACTTTCTCATCTTCTGTTTCGAGACCCGGCTCGAGGTGAGATTGGCGACGCATCCGTCCTCGAATTCCAGACGGGCGTTGGCGATGTCGATCCGTGGAGTGAGCACCGGAATCCCGACCGCGCGAATCTCCCGGATCGGACTCCGCACCATCTGGGTGATGAGATCCAGATCATGAATCATCAGGTCCAACACCACGTCCACGTCCAGACTGCGCGGCGTCAGCACGCTGAGCCGGTGGACCTCGAAGAACCGGGGAGTCTTGACGAAGGGCCGAATGGCCAGCACCGCGGGATTGAAGCGCTCGGAATGACCCACGTGGAGAACGGCCCCACGGGCCTCATCCACCATGCGCGTCGCGGATTCCACGTCTTCGGCGATGGGTTTCTCCACCAGGACGTGGATTCCCCGCTTCAAGAACGGAAGGGCGACCTCGGCATGCAGCGAGGTGGGAACGGCCACGCTGACGGCGTCGACCCGATCCAACAGGGGGCCCTGGTCGGGCCAGGATCGGCAGTCGTACCGGGAAGCCAGCTCCCGCCGCCTCTCCGGAATCGGGTCCGCGACTCCCACGAGCTCCACCTGGGGGAGGCCGCTGTAGATACGAGTATGGTGGCTCCCCAAAACCCCAACGCCGACGACTCCTACCCGGATCCGGTCTTGGGCGCTCATTGGCAGACCACCGCTATTCTCGACTCGTCGGCGCCCCGGACGAACTGGTCCCGGTCCAGGATCAGAGTTCGACCGGAATCGATGGAGAGGGCTGAAACGCGGCACTCTTTCAAGACCTTCAATGTCTCCGACCCGACGACCGGAACGTCGAATCTCATTTCATTGCGGGCACGCCCGGCCTTCACCACTGTGAGACGGCTCCCTGCAACCAATTCAGCCGCTCTCCGAATGGTCGCGTCCGTCCCTTCCATGGCCTCCACTGCCACCACGGCCTGATCCTTGACGACCACGGTCTGACCCAGGTCGAGCCTGGACAACTCCCTGGCCACCTCCCGGCCGTATTCCATGTCCCGTTTTTCCCGGTCGTTGGGCTTGCGGCGAGTGAGCACCCCCGGGTCCGGGATAAGGCCGGCAAGCAGCCACGTCGAGTCCAGGACCTCGATCCCCTCCTCCCGCAGGACTCCGATGACGCCCTCGATCAACGACCGCGTATTGCGGCGCCGCAGGGATGCCAGCATGCGCAACATCCTGACGTCGGGCAACGCGGACAGAATTCCCGCCGGTGTCCGAACGCCGGATGCGAATATCCGGACATGTTTCACCTGGCCGGCCATGACCGCGTGCCGTATGCCCTCGCTCTTGAACACGCGAACCAGCTTCCCCAACTGGCCCAATCCGATCCAGTGAAACGACGATCCACTGGGGAGTCGGCCCGTTATCTTCTCCAACCGGGGATCCGCTTCTTCCCGAATGGCTGCCACAACCACCGGCAACCGCCGATTCCGGGCTTCGTTCAGCACCAGGAACGGGAACCGTCCGTTGCCGGCGATCATTCCGAGATTTTTCATTTCCAACGATTCCCCTCCCCGTTCCCGAGGAGCGCTCAAGGAGAAACCCGGGCGGGTTTCGCTAAACCCAGCACACGCCGGTTTCCGGAGCACCCCGACAGGGTCCTAGCGCACAAAACCCCGCGACGAGGCCTCCAGGAATTGCAGCAGCGTTTCGACGTCGGGCGTTGCCAACTCTTCCTGCCGGATGCCTTCGCGAGCGTCGGGCAGGGTGAGACCCTTTCGGAAGATCCACCGGTAGGCTCTTCTCAGGGAAAGAATCCGTTCCTCGGAGAATCCCTTGCGGGAGAGACCGATACCGTTGATCCCATAGGTCCGGGCCTGGTTGCGGTGCCCCACGACCTTGATGAAAGGCGGCGCGTCCCGGGTGATCACGGAGTAGCCGCCGATGAAGGCGTGCCGTCCCACCCGGCAGAACTGGTGCACACCGGTGAATGCACCGACCGTTGCCCCGTTCCCGATCTCCACGTGACCCGCCAACGTCGCCGCGTTGGCGAGAATGCCGTCGTGCCCCAGCTGGCAATCGTGCGCCACATGCACTCCCGTCATGAACAGGTTGCGGCTCCCGATGGTGGTCGTGCCTCCACCCTGAGCCGTACCCCGGTTGATGGTGACGAACTCCCGGATGATGTTGTCGTCTCCCACCTGCAGCGAGGTCTTCTCTCCCGCGTACTTCAGATCCTGGGGATCGGTCCCGATGGCGGATTGCCCCACGATTCGGTTCCGCTTGCCCAAGCGGGCGGGGCCCTTCAGGACGGTGTGAGGACCGACCGAGGTCCCCTCACCGATCACGACGCTGTTCCCGACGACGGCAAAGGGACCAACGGTCACTCCACGCCCCAGTTTTGCGCCGGAGGACACCTGTGCCGTGGGATGAATCTGAGCGGTATCGGCGGCGGGCATGGCGTCGCCCTCAGCCGGTAACGACCGAGGCGCGGTCCACCAGAGAGAACAGGATCTCCGCTTCCGCCGCACGCTGGTCTCCGACAAAAGCTCGGCCCCGCAGCTTGCCCGCCCGGCCCCTGACCCGGACCACCACCATTTCGAGCCTGAGCTGATCTCCCGGCCTGACCGGGCGGCGAAACCGGGCCTTCTCGATACCCATGAGAAAAACCAGCTTTGTTTCCCGGTTCGGGAGGGATTTGAACACCAGAAAGCCACCGGCTTGCGCCATGGATTCGATGATCAGGACTCCCGGCATGATGGGCGCTCCGGAAAAGTGTCCCTGAAAGAACGGCTCGTTGAAGGTGACGTTCTTGATGGCGACGATCCGTTCGCCCTCGTGGAATTCGACGATCCGGTCCACCAGGAGCATGGGATAGCGATGAGGGAGGAGATCCATGATCTCCTGAATATCGAACATGCCGGGTTCCCGCCCTTCCTTCAAGACGAGTATCCTACAGACCACCGGAAACGGGTTTCAAGGTTCAACATTCAGGGCCGTCTCTTCTTCCAGGCCCGCCAATCCGCCATGAGTTGAGGGAGGCGCCGCGTCAGGGCCTGAATCTTCACTGTCGTGCGGTGGTCTCTGGCCGGCTGGCCGGACACGGTCATCCCGTCCGGGATGTCCTTGGTCACTGCCGTCTTGGCCAGGACCTTGACACCGTCGCCGATTCGCACATGGTCGACGACACCCGCGTGTCCCGCCAGAACGCAGTTGCGGCCGATCGTGACACTGCCTGATACACCCACCTGGCCGACGATGACCGTGTTCTCGCCGATGGTGCAGTTGTGCCCGATGTGGACGTGATCGTCCAACTTGACGCCTCGGCAAATAGTGGTCCGGCCGAAGGTGGCCCGATCCACGCAACTGTTGGCGCCGATCTCCACCTCGTCCTCGATCACGACCGTTCCCCGTTGGGGAATCTTGACCTGACGTTTCCCGTCGAAAACATAGCCGAACCCATCGGCTCCGATCACGGCTCCGCTGTGCAGGATCACGCGCGCGCCGATGCGAATGCCGTCGTAGACGGTCACGTTCGGATGCAGAACCGTGCCCTCGCCGATGGTGCAGCCGTTGCCTACATGGACCCCGGGGTGGAGCGTCACCTCTTCGCCCAGAGTCACGCCGTCGCCGACGTAGACATGGGGATAAATGGACACCCTTTCGGGGATGGAGCAGTCCCGGCCCACGGTAGCGCCAGGCGATACACCGGTGGGCACAAAGGGTGCCTGGTGGATGAATTGCAAGAGCCGTGCGAAGGCCAGCTTCGGGTTGTCGACGCGGAGCAAGGGACGGTTGTGAAACGGCACCGTCCTGGGAACGATGACGGCCGACGCGCCGGACTCGGGAATCCGCTCCTCGTATCGCTTGCGAGCCGCCAGGGTCAGATCCCCCGGACCAGCAGTCTCAAAGGGTCTCAAGCGCCTGATGGGAGTGTCCGGATCTCCCGCGACCTCTCCACCCACGTATTCCGCGAGTCGGCGCAGAGGATAGACCACCGTCGTTCCCTTCCGGGCAGGCACGCCCCAGCGACGGCCCGAAACGCTCAGCGACCTGGCGAGAAGTTCGCGCTAGGGCTGGGCCGGAGCGGACGAAGCGGAGGAAGGCCCCGGGTGACGCTGATTGTAGATGGAGACGAGTTCCTTGGTGATGTCCAAGGAGGGATCCACGTAACTTTGGGACTCGTTGCGCAAGAAGATGACCGAGTACCCGTTCTGCTGGGCATACTCGTTAATGATGGTCTGTATCTTGGTTACGATCTGTTCCAGCAACTGACGATTTCTGGCCTCGGACTCCAACTGGCTGTCTTCCTGCTTCCGGCGCAGCCTCCGGTCCCGATCTTCGATGGTCCTCATCATTTCGGTTCGAGTATCCGGATTAAGCGTCCGTTCCTGGGCGGCAAACTGTTCGCGCAACCGGTCCAATTCGGTCTTGTCCTGCTGCAGTTCCTTCTGTCTTGCCTCGGCCCACTGCTGAAACTCGCCCATCTTTTGCCGGCCCTCGTCGGTCCCTTGCAGGACTTCGACCGAATTGACGAATCCAACCTTGAGCCCGCTTCCGGCCAGACCCTGCGACATGCCCCAGGGTGCAGCAGCCATCAGACCGGCAAGGCTGGCAACCAAGACCAAAACTATCCGAGATCTCGTGAACATGATCCCCCCCAATTTCCTTGCTAGAAGGTATATCCTACCGTAAATCGAATGTTCCTGCGACGTTCCTGCATCGGATAGCGAATGCCGTTCACCGTGACCGTGGTGTCCATGACCATGGGATTGTAGGCGAATATGAGGCGAAACGGCTGGTTGAGCATGGGCATGACGAACTGAAATTCCATTCCCGTCGACATCCGCCAAACGTTGTTGGTGTTCTCCAACAGGTCAATGGCCGTGTTCGGCCCGAAGAGTACCAGCTTGTTCCTGTTCAGCACGGTGTTGATCCCGAAATCCGCGAATGCTGCCAAATGGATGGGGCCGGCCACGGGAATTCGATACTCGCCCGTCAGCAGCAATGAGGTGTCGCCGCCGGCCGGAACCAGATTCTCGCTCAGCGCCGGAAGCCCGGTACGTCTGTCGATGATGGGATTCCCCGATTCGTCCCTCAGCGGCGAACGTGTCTTGGCCCACGGGGTCACCGACCTCAGGTCGAAACCACGGAAGTCGAACTCTCCGCCCCGGTAGATTCGTTCGAAAAAGGGCACCGTCATGGGGCCGCCATTGGGCAACTCTCCATACGGATACAGGTGCAGGAGTTGAGCCCGGAAACCCAGACTGTTGCGGCCCCCGCTCATCCAGCGGTCTTCCATGAATTTCTGATATTCGAGTATGGGAGAGATGACGTTGTAGGTCCCTCCCAAGGGACCGCCGGCAAACGGAACCGAGAGCCGCAACATGGTTCCCCGGGTGGCGCCGAAAAATGCGTTCTTGCTGTTGTACGTCCAACTGGGCGTGACCTCGCTTCGGATGATGCCCTCTTGCGCATCTTCCCGGCTGCCTCCGGGAGTGAATCCGGTCAACTGGCTCAAGGCAAAATCGCTGAAGTTCTCCGCTACGTCGGTGATGCTGATTCTCTGGAGCTGGTACGCCAGACCCACCCGCACCCACCGCCAGAGAGGATAGGCGGTCTGCACGCTGAAGCCGGTGCTGTTTCGGGTAAACAGGTTGACGTTGTTCTCCGGCAGGAACAGGCCCCAGAAAGCCGTGAAGGTGTCGTAGCGGAAACGCTGGCTGAAGACGGAGAACCCCAGGGACAGGCGCGTGTCCAGAAAATAGGGTTCCTGGAAGGAGAAATTGTACTGCTGGGTTCGAGTGCCGGTGACCGCCTGGACGTAGATCTGTTGGCCCAATCCCCGAAAGTTGTTGGTCGAATAACTGATCCCGATGAACTTGCCGCTGATGCCGCTCACGCCGCCGGTCAGGCCGATGGACTGCTGACTCTGCTCCTTGACCGTGACCAGGACGTCCACCTCGGCCAGATCCGGACGCTTGACGACCTCGTAATCCTCCTCCTCGATCTTGTCGAAGAACCCCAACTGATTGAGACGAATGACGGAAATGTCCAACAGGTCGCCATTGAACTGACGCTGCTCCTCCAGCAGAAACTCCCGCCGCAGGACCTTGTCCCGGGTCTTGGTATTCCCCAGGAAGTTGATCCGCTTCACCAGGTACTGCTTCCCCTCCTCGACGCGGATCGCGACGTTCATGACATTTTCGTTTTGGCCCTTGTCGATCTCGGGAATCGCCTCCATGTCCAGGTAGCCGTACCGGGCGTAGAGCTTCTTCAGGTCCTCATTGGCCTTCTGCAGTTGGACCCAGTTGAAGATTTCGCCCTTCTGAATGTTGTAGGCGCGAGTCAGGACTTCGGAGTCGAAGTTCTTGATGCCCTCCAGCTTGAAGTCCCCGAACCGGAACTGAGGCCCCTCGTCGATGGGCACGGTGATGAAGTATTGCTGCTTGGTCTTGCGAAAACCGAACAGAATGCCTCTGCCCGCCTCCACGATCTCCACCCTGGGCTCGCCGAGCCGGGCCTCCATGTACCCCCGCTCCCGGTACTTGTCCATCATGTTGACGTGGAGATCGTGCTCCACCTTCTCCTTGATGTACTTGTCGAGACCCTTGAAGAGGGTGATGGGCCCCCGCTCCTTGGTCAGCTCCAGGCCTCCCCGCAATTCCTTGTCGGAAAAGACGGTGTTGCCCTCGAATTGGATCTTGCCGATACGCACCTTGGGGCCTTCGTCGATGTTGAAGACCACCTTGACGGCGGAGGAGGTGATCGGCTCGACGGTGACCTCGACACGGCCCAGCGGGCGCCCGTTGGTGTCCAGCAAGGTCCGCAGGGCCCGCCGCGCCTTGGGCAGCTTGGCGCCGTCGAAGGGGTTGTCGACGGTCATGCCCACCTTGAGCTCCCGGAACTGCTCCAGCACGTCCGATTCCTTGAAGGACTTCATCCCCTTGTATTCGATGGTTCGAATGAGGGGGCGCTCCTTGACCGTGAACAGGACGATGGTTCCCGTCTCTCCCTCCAAGATATGCACCTTGGCGTCGACGAAGAAGTTGGTGTTGAGGAGACTCCGGTAATCGCGGTGGACTTGCCCTTCGTTGTAGACGTCCCCCTCCCGGCTCTGGATGTAGAAACGAATGGTGTCCTCGCTGATGCGCCGGTTCCCGATGATGCGCACTTCCTCCAGGCGGCCGACCGACTGGCCGGCTTGGGCATGGAGAAGCTCGGAGATTCCGCAGGAAAGCGCCAGAACCAGCAGCACGCCCCGGTAGATCCGGGCGGTTTTCAGTCTGTGAGCGGCACGAAACAATTTGCCCATCATCAAGATTCTATCGGGATTTACACCCCGGACCGTTACGCGATCCCGAATGACAGGGGAACGCCTGCACTCTTGGATCCCTTGGCCCGATAGTACAATGCTCCACCCTTGATAAAGATGGAGAGAGTTTCCTTTTCTTTCAATTTCCCCTGAATGATCAACTCCGAGACCGGATCTTCAATATATTTCTGGATGGCTCGCCTCAGGGGACGGGCGCCATAGGAACGGTCCCGGCAAGTCTTGTCGATGATCCACCTCTTCGCGCTCTTGCCCAACGATATTCGAATCTGCTTCTGGGAGAGGTTCTCATTGCCCTTTTCGATGAGCAGGTCGACGATCTTGCCCAGATCCTCTTCGGTGAGGGAATCGAACAGGATGAGGTCGTCCACCCGATTCAGGAACTCGGGATTGAAGACCCGCTTCACCTCTTCCATGATGACCTCTTCCACCTTCTCCCTTCCCTGGTCCGTTCCGCTGGCGAACCCCATCTGGGGTTTGTTCATCAGGTACCGGGCTCCGATGTTGGAGGTCATGATGATGATGCTGTTCTTGAAGTCGACCGTATTCCCGTGGGAGTCGGTCAACTGGCCGTCCTCGAAGACCTGCAGCAACAAGTTGAAGATGTCGAAATGGGCCTTTTCGACTTCGTCGAGAAGGACCACGCAGTAGGGATTGCGGCGGACCCGTTCCGTCAACTGGCCACCCTCTTCGTGCCCCACGTATCCGGGCGGCGATCCGATGAGCTTGGAGACCGAATGCTTCTCCATGTACTCGGACATGTCGAAACGGATCAGGGACTTCTCGCTTCCGAAGAGGAACTCGGCCAACGATTTGGCCAACTCGGTCTTGCCCACTCCCGTGGGCCCCAGAAACAGGAACGATCCGACGGGCCGGTTGGGATGCTTCATCCCGGCCCGGCTCCGGCGAATGGCGCGGGCGAGCGCCGAAACCGCCGTGTCCTGGCTGATCACGCGGCGGTGCAGGTCCGTCTCCATGCGCAGCAGCTTCTGCGTCTCCTCCTCGCGCAAGGCGCTCACCGGAATTCCGGTCCAGCGGGAGATGACCTCTTCGATATGTTTTCGGGCCACCACCGGGGTGACGCGATTCTTGAGCTTCCAGCGATCCTTGACGATCTTCAGGTTCTCGCGCTCCACCACCTCGCGGTCCTTGAGCTGGGCCGCCCGGTCGAATTCCTTGGCGGATATGGCGTCGTCCACTTCCCGGACGGTCACCCGGATCTTCTGTTGGAGAACCGTCACCTCGTCCGGAAACGAGGTGTAGTTGAGCGTCACCCGGGCTCCCGCCTCATCCAGGACGTCGATGGCCTTGTCCGGCAGAAACCGATCGGGAATGTAGCGATTGGAATGGCTGACCGCAGCCTTGATGGAATCGTCGTCGTACTTGACCCGGTGGAAACTCTCGTAACGTTCCTTGATGCCGTGGATGATCCGGATCGTCTCTTCTTCGTTCGTCGCCGCCACCTTTACGGACTGGAAACGACGTTCCAACGCCCGGTCCTTCTCGATGAATCGGCGGTATTCGTATGGCGTCGTCGCCCCCACGCACTGGAGATCCCCACGCGACAGGGCCGGTTTCAGGATGTTGGCCGCGTCCAGGGAGCCTTCCGCCGACCCGGCGCCCACCAGTGTGTGCAATTCGTCGACGAAGATCACGAACTGGGGATTCTCCATGATCTCTTTCATGATGGACTTCAACCGCTCCTCGAACTGCCCCCGGTACTTGGTGCCGGCGACGATCAAGGAAATGTCCAGAGCCAGAATTCGTTTGTCCAGGAGCATGGTGGGAGCGTCGCCGTTGACGATTCTCTGGGCCAAGCCCTCGACGATGGCCGTCTTGCCCACTCCCGGCTCACCGATCAGAGCCGGATTGTTCTTGGTGCGGCGGCAGAGAATCTGGGTGACGCGCTCGATCTCCGCCTCGCGGCCGATGAGCGGATCCAACTCGCCGCGCGTCGCCGCTTCGGTCAGATCCCGGCTGAACTCGGTCAGGATCAGGGATTCCTTCACCTTGTGCGGGGTCGGACGTCCCGGATTTCCAGAGAGCTCGTCCCGAACCCGCGCCAGGTGCAGCCCTTTTTCGCTCAGGATGGCGGAGGCCGCCGACTTCTCTTCCCGGAGCAGGCCCAGCAGAATGTGCTCGGTCCCGATATAGCTGCAAAGAAGGCGTTCCGCTTCTTCGGCGGCAAACGTGAGGACCCGCTTCGATTCATCGCTGAGAGGGAGTTCCACCGAAGTCGAAACCTTCTCCCGAACTCCCGAACGCCCCTCGATTTCCTTGCGAATCGCCTCCAGCGTGGCTTCGCTCCTGCGGAAGAAACGGCTGGTGAGCCCCTTGTCCTCCCGGAGCAGGCCCAGCAGGATATGTTCCGTTTCGATGGACCGGGAACCGAGCTGGCTGGCCTCATAGCGGGCAAAGAAGATGACCCGCCTCGCCTTTTCCGTGTACTTCTCAAACATGAGGCGATTTCCGCCTGGGAGCCTGCGCGGCAGAAATTAACCTGCTGAGCAGACTCCTAAATTTAAGCAAACCGAAAATGCTCGGGCAAACGGTTTGCTGAATCCGTCGATTATACACACGCATAGTGAACAAGCGGGGAAGCGGAGTCGGCAAAACCGCTCCGGGATCAGGGATCACGCCCGCTGATGACTGAATTCCCGGAGCCAGGCGAAACAGTGGAACACCGTCGGTCGACTAGACGAGTTTCCCCTGAACCACCTCCTTGCGGACGCTGCAAAGATCCGCCAGGGAGGCATTGTGGGTCGCGATGAGTGAAGTGAGCCCGTGGCTTCGATGCACCTGATCCAGCAGTTCGTAGATTCGCTCGGAGGTCGCCGGATCCAGATTGCCCGTAGGTTCGTCGGCCAACAGCAATCTGGGTTCCCCCGCCAGGGCGCGCGCGATGGCGACACGCTGCTGCTCACCCCCCGATAGTTCGCCTGGCCGGTGGCGCATCCGGTCCGCCAATCCCACCTCTTCCAGAAGGGCTTCAGCCCGCTCGGAGGCCTCGTGGTGGGAGGTTCCCCGCAGCAGCAGGGGAAACATGGCGTTCTCCCGGGCGTTGAACTCGGGCAGAAGATAGTGGAACTGAAACACGAAGCCGACGGTCCGGTTCCGGTACGCGGCCAGCTCCCTCCCCTGCAATCCGGTGATCTCAAGATCCTGGAAGCGAATGCTTCCCGAATCCGGCCGCTCCATTCCCCCCACCAGATGCAGAAAGGTACTCTTGCCCGAGCCGCTGGCTCCCGTGATGGCCACCATTTGCCCCGCCTCAACGGACAGATTCAGATCCACCAGAATGCGCAGCCGCTCCTGCCCCGAACGATAGGACTTGGACAACCCGCCGATTTTGAGAAGCTCACTCATGGCGGAGTCCCTCCACCGGATCCAGGCCGGAAGCGGCGCGGGCCGGATACAGGGTGGCGGCAAAACTGATGAGAACCGCCAGCAGCGAAACCACCACCAGATCCCACGGATCCAACTGGAAGGGAACGTACGGAATCGAATAGACGCGAGGCTCCAGCTCGATGACCTGGTAGGCGTCCAGGTACCAGGCCGTAACCGCTCCCAGGATGCCTCCCAGACTCGTGCCGGCCAACCCGATGATGAGACCCTGGAGCATGAACACCGCGGTGACCGTCCGGGGAGTCCCTCCCATGGCGGTGATGATGGAAATATCCCGATTCTTGTCCATGACCATGAGGGTCAGGGTGCTGACGATGTTCAGGGCGGCGACCAGAACGATCAGTCCGATGGCCACGAACAGGGCCAGTTTCTCCAACTCCAGAGCGGCGAACAGCGGCCGGTTCAGTTCGATCCAGGTGTTCGTGGCGAATCCGTCGCCCAGCGCCTCCTGCACGGTCCTGGCTTGGCTCTCGACGGCGTAGATGTCCTCGACACGCATCTCCAACGCCGAGGCCTGGTCCTTCGTAAGGCCGAAAAAGGACTGCGCCGCGGCCAGCGGCACCAGCGCCCAGTTGGAGTCGTATTCCCACAGCCCGGACTCGAAGAGGGCCACGACCCGGAAACTCCCGATCCGCAAACTGTGGCCGAAGGGTGAGAGCTCGCCCTTCCGTCCGTAAGCCCGAACCGGTTCTCCCACCAGCGCCCCCAGGGATCCCGCCAGGTCCTTCCCCAGGATGATGGGAAATGGCCTCCCGCCGTCATGGAATCCCGCCGTGCTCCCCTCAATGATGGAGACACTCGTACTGGAAGGCCGGCTCGGGTCGCCCCCGATCCCCTTCAGGATTGCCGCAGCCTCTCTTGAACCGGACTGCAGCAGGGTCTGACCGTAGACTGTCGGCACGACGCTCTTGATCCGGGGCATCCCGCTCAGGGCGTTGGCGATTCCCTGATAGCCCGAGATGGCCCGCTCCCGGGCGGGCAGGAGATTGAGATGTGAGGTGGCGCCCAGAATCCGGGCCTGGAATTCGCGCTGCAGGCCGTTGTTCAGAGCCAGGGCTATGGTGAGGGCCATGACGCCGGCCGCGACGCCCACCACCGAGATGATGCTGATGACCGAGATGACGGCTTGCTTGCGCCGTGCTCGAAGATACCGGAGGGCGACAAACAGCTCGAAACGCAACACCGTCCCCCTTTTCGCCGCCCGGGAACAGACTCCCTATGCGGGCAACCCGGATGAATCGTTGCCGCTCACTCCGTGTTCCGCGAGTCCCTTTCCCGCCCTGACGGGCGGAGATGGGGAAAGAGAATCACTTCCCGGATGGAGGGAGAGTTGGTCAGCAGCATGGCGAGGCGATCGATGCCGATTCCCTCGCCGGCCACCGGCGGCATGCCGTATTCAAGGGCCCGAACGTAGTCCTCGTCCATCTCGTGGGCCTCTTCGTTTCCCTGCTCCCGGTCGATGAGCTGCTCCCGAAATCGCTCCCTCTGCTCTTCCGGGTCGTTCAGCTCGCTGTAGGCGTTGGCCAGTTCCAGACCTCCGGCGAAGAGCTCGAACCGCTCGGTGAACCGGGGGTCGTCCGCTTTCCGCTTGGACAGCGGGGACAACTGCGCCGGAAAATCATAGATGAAGGTGGGCTGGATCAAGTGCTTCTCGGCCACCGTCTCGAACAGCAGCCCAAGCATCCGGTCCCAACTCGTTCCCGGAGGCACTCCCACGTTCCGGTCCCGAAGCACGGTTTCGAGCGCCGTCGAGTCCATCAGGCTCCCGGAAGAAGGGATCCGGGGACCGGGCCAGAATTCCCGAATCGACTCCACCATGCTGTAGCGCCGAAACGAGGAGAAGTCGATGGTCGACGTTCCGTACTGCACCTCCAACCCTTGGCAGACCTCCCGAACCAGCCCCTTCAACATCTCTTCCGTCAGATCCATCAGATCGCCGTAGTCGCTGTAGGCCTGGTAGAACTCCAACATGGTGAACTCGGGATTGTGCCGGGTGGACACCCCCTCGTTTCGAAAATTCCGGTTGAT
>JAPOYZ010000230.1 GCA_026706325.1 Candidatus Aminicenantota bacterium | reverse complement strand
CATTCCGCCCCGTCCCGCCCTCTCCAGGCCCAGGGACCGGGCGGAATGGTGTTCCCCGACCGCAACGACTGGGCCCCCCGGATCGGGTTGTCCTACCGGCCCTTCAGGACCAACAGATTGGTGTTCCGGGCCTCGTACTCCCTCTACTATTCGGTGGTGGGGAGCAGTAGTTTCAGCCGCTATCTGGGGAAGAACTATCCTTTCTACTACACGGAAAGCGCCCAATCCCCCGTGGACAGTCCCGATCTGGATCTGGCGAACCCCTTCGAGAACGTGGCGCCTCCCGAACTGGTGGTCCGCGGGATCGAGACCGGACTGAGAACGCCTTACGTGCAGGCCTGGACGTTGATTCTCGAGAACGACTTCCAGGAGGTGTGGCAACTGCGGGCCTCCTACTATGGAAACAAGAGGACCGGGTGGAGCCGGGTCCTCCCGGGAAACATACCGCTCCCGGCGCCCGGTCCGATCCAGTCACGGCGGCCGAACCCCGATTTCGGCCGGTTTCGGATCTTGACCGGCGCATCATCCGGGAGCAGCCACCGGATGATTTTGTCGGCGGAGCGCCGTCTGAGCGACGGCATGTCTCTCCGTTCCGCCTTTACGTTCCACCGTTCACTGGACGACCGCTATCGCCGCGAACCGTCGAACCCGCGAAATCTGAGGGCCGAACGAGCTTCCGCCCGGGGGATCCCCATTCGCCAGTTCTCCTTGAACTACATCATCGACCTGCCGCCGGGAAGGGAGCGGACGCTGGGTGCCGAGGGACGCAACCCGCTGCTACAGCTGGTGGACGGCTGGCGGCTCTCGGGCATCACCCGAATCCAGGACGGGACGCCCTTCAGCGTTTTCGTGCCGGGCGACGGGAATAACGATGGACTCGGAGGAGACCGGGCGGATCGAATTGCCATGACGCCGGGCGACCGGTTCGACTCCTCGGTGGACATGTGGTTCCCGGTGGACGACTTCGCCGAGCCGGCGCCCTACTCCTTCGGCAATTCGGGAAGGAACATCCTGAGGCGTCCCGGATATCATGCTTGGGACATCAGCCTGATCAAGCAGACCCGGTTGGTCAACGGAGATCTCGTGGAGCTTCGCGTGGAACTCTTCAACGCCTTCAACCAGGTCAACTTCCGCCAGCCCAACGCCGTCGTCGGGACCTCGCTCTTCGGAAAGGTCTTCGGGGCCCATCGCTCCCGCGAGATCGAGGTCGCGCTCAAGTACTCCTTTTGAGATACGAGTGGAAGGGCGATTCAAATCATCCCGCAAATTTTCCGTGGCCCACGCTCCTGGGATAGAATCTTCCAATAGTCGGTTCTGACTCGGTCCGTGTCCAGTTCGAGTCGGAGAGATTCCGCATGATGGCGCCAACCTTCGGTCTCGCCTTTACTGCTCTCCGGACCCGGACCGGGGGAATTCTGCTGCTCCTGACCGTTCTACTGCTCCCGCTCGCCGCGGCCTGCGGTTCCCGGGACTCTGGAGACTTTGCGGCCGCGGCCGCCGACTACCCACGCCTCCGCCGGGAGATGGTGGCCACCCAACTCCGTGCGCGGGACATCTGGGACCGCCGTGTCCTGGAGGCCATGGGCAAGGTTCCCAGGCACGAATTCGTTCCCCAGGGCGTGAAGAAATATGCATACGAGGATCACCCGCTGCCCATCGGCCTGGGACAGACCATTTCCCAGCCCTACATCGTGGCTCTGATGACCCAGTTGGCGGATCCGAGAGATCGGGCCCGGGCTCTGGAGATCGGAACCGGGTCCGGATACCAGGCAGCCGTCCTGGCGGAGTTGGTGGATCAGGTCTACACCATTGAGATCGTCCCCGAGCTGGCCCGCCGGTCGGGGGCCTTGCTCAAGCGGCTCGGTTACGAAAACGTTCACGCCCGGGCGGGAGACGGTTATCTGGGGTGGCCCGAGGCGGCTCCCTTCGACGTCATCCTGGTGACCGCCGCCGCCGGCCGGGTTCCCGAGCCCCTTCAGCAGCAATTGGCCGAAGGAGGACGCCTGGTCATTCCCGTGGGTGATCCGGGAACCGTTCAGAAGCTGCTCCTGTTGACGAAGGAGGAGGGCAGGATCCGCCGCCAGGACGTGCTCGCTGTCCGTTTCGTGCCAATGACCGGGAAGATCCAGGAATAATCACGGCCCGGATCCGACGCGCCTCCGGTAATAGTAGTAAACAGGCAGCCCGGCGCAGACCGTGGCCACACCGGCCAGGGATTCTCCCGGATGGGAGAGTGCGACGCTGGCCAGGATCGCGAGACTCGTCAGGACGAAGATCCCGGGCAGAACCCGCTGCAGGATCCAGGTTCCGCGGCTCGAGCCGGCGTCGACAGGCAATCGGAGCAGCGCCGAGACCGTCACTGCCGAGAAGAGGATGACCACGAATCCCGAAAACAGCAGGATCTGCCTCAGGGTCCCCATCCAGACCAGGGCCAGAGCGATGCCGCTCTGGAACCAGATGGCCTTCAGGGGGATCTTCTTCCGCAGGTGCACCTCGCCCAACCAGGAGGGAAAGAGCCGTTCCCGGGACATGGCGAAGTAGATTCGTGGACCGGCGATGGACATGGCCGTGACGGAGCTCAGGATCGAGACCAGAATCAGTAGCGTCACGATCCATTCCCCCGACGGCAACACGGCCGCGGCGGCCAACTGGGCGACGGCCACCTCCCCCTGCAGCCGGTCGAGGGGAAGCGCCGTCAGGTAGGCGAGATTGACCCCGACGTAGAGGATGGTGACCAGCGCCGTCCCCAGCAACAGGGACCTGGGGAGGTTGCGGGCCGGGTCCCGAATCTCTTCGGCGATGTAGGCTGCGGCGTTCCAGCCGCTGTAGGAGAACATGACCAGGACCAGAGTCGAAGCCACGGGTACCAACGTCTCCGGATCCCAGGCGCCGGCCGGATTCAACTCGTGGAGGACACCGGTCTTCCGGGTGTTGAAAAGCACCAGGCAGGTGAACCCGGCCAGCAGTCCCAGGTTCAGGAGGGTCACCGTGGAATGGAGGCGGGTTCCGAACCTGAGCCCCACAGTGAGCAGAGTGGTGACCGCCAGGAGAACCAGGGTCGCCACCGTCTGGTTCCCCAGAGGTCCCGATGCGAGGGGCAGGTGGGGTTCCAGGTAGATGGCGAGTCCCAACGAAGCGGCGGCCACGGGGCCCGAGAATCCGATGATCAGGGAAGCCCAGCCGGAGAGGAATGCGGGCAGGGGGCCGTAGACCGGGTAGAGGAAGGCGAACTCTCCTCCGGCCCTGGGGGTCCGGGCGCCCAACTGAGCGTAGCAGAGGGCTCCGGTCAAGGACAGCAGGCCGCCGGCCACCCAGATTCCCACGAGCCACGAGGAATTCCCGATCTCCTGGGCGATGAGTCCGGAGGTGGTGTAGATGCCCGTGCCGACGATGTTTCCCACCACCAGGAAGACGGCGGAAGCGAGGCCGATTTCCCGAAAAAGCTTCATTCCATGCATGCCGCGGGTGGGGCCGCCTGAGAATGCCGCCGCCGTTCGCCGGCCGGCATCAGCGTCCCACCAGTTCGGAGACCACTTGGTCCATGGTCTCCTGACTCTGGTAGTTGATCAGTCGCCGGACCACCGTTCCGGACGAATCCAGGAGAAAGAGCGTGGGGAAGACGTTGACGTTGCCGAAGGCCTCCTGGGCCGCCGGGGTCAGGTGGACGTTGGGAAAGGAGACCCCGTGCTTTTTCAGGTATTCGATGCGTTCCCGGTCGTTCACCGTCAACTCCAGGATCCGGTCGGCGTTCAGGCCCACCACTCGGAGTTGATCGTCTTCGTACCGCTGGTGGAGCGACTCCA